>JBFHFW010000132.1:0-4247 GCA_041583395.1 Alphaproteobacteria bacterium | reverse complement strand
TCTGTTCCTTCGGAGATCCTTCTCCTGCAGCATTCTGCGATGACGAATACGATCAAACTTTATAAAGGATTATCTCAATCTCAAGAGATCCTCCGTCATTTGGTCAACGGTTGTGATCACCTTCGTTCCCGCGCCAAAAGCGCGTTGCGAGACAATTAACCGTGCAAATTCATCGGCAAGATCCACGTTGGATGCTTCCAGTGTGGATGGCTCGATAAAGCCTGCGCCGCCGGAACCTGCTTCACGCAAGTTTTCTTCACCTGATCCTTCGGCTTCGCTGTAGGCTGTGCCGGAGACTTCCGTCAGACCGTTTGCATTGGCGAATGTAATCAGTGGAACCTTGTAAAGATCAGCTGAGGCGCCGTTGGAAAACCTTGCGACAATTACGCCTTCGCGTGTGATTTCGATCCCTGTACGAAGACCAAGCTCGGCACCGTTTTGATCCGAGAAAATCACGTCGTAGTTACCGGCAAACTGTGAGAAGCGCTCGATATCAATTTTGATATCTTGCAGTGACGCACCGTTGCCCCAGTCAATATTATTGAGTTCGATATCAATATTACCGCTAGAATCCGGGGAAGCGTTGATTGTGCCATCTCCCGAGTAGTTCACAAGACCGGTTGCCAAATATGATCCATCGGGGTGGATAACGCTCATTTCCCACCAGCCTTGTGTATTGGGTGATCCTGTATTAGCGAAAGAAGGGAAGTTGCCTTGATTTGCGTATGGGGCAACCGCACCACCGGTAATATCATATTCGGGGTCATAGGTATAATTGGCATCAGATGGGTCAGGTACATAGTTAAAGGCTGTGACACCTGTTGCCGGTGTATTAACGCTGTCGGCAATTGTAATTGAGGTGGTTGGATCAACAGCTTGAATGAGAACCTGTCCTGTGCTTGTGAGGCGTGCTTGAATAACATCCCCGCCAGCATAGCCGTTAATGGCATCAAGGTAGTCTTGTATGGTGACAATTTCATTGGCGCCAGCGATAACGCCGTTGCCTGCAGCTTCTACAAATTCAAATGTTTCGGCTGGGTTGCCGCCTGCTGTAATGGTCAGGGCATCGCCTTCGGCAATACCTGTAAGCTCACCAAGGCCGCCCGCGCCGGCAACAACGTCAGTTAGTTTTAAAACTGAAGAAGATGCTGTTGTTGCGTGTGCCATGGGGCCAACAATTTTTCTGAACTCGATTGTCATGGTTTGTGCGGAACCAAGCTCATCAAAGACTGTCAATCCACGTGAGAAGTGCGCTGGCTCGGATGTAACAGGCAAGGTAGCTGCTGTACCCAGTGCATGGGGGTCAATCGGCGTTTGGTTGGCGTCAAGGTTAATTGCCATTTCTGCCGTGGTGGTTGGGCGGGTCAATCCTCCAAGGAATGCCACGTCAACCGGAACAACAGAGGCCAAATCCCCCTGGTTGGCGGGCAGGTTACCATCTGCATCAATCGGCCAGCCGTAAAGAACAAAGCCTGAGGCGTTCCGCATAAGACCCGTTGCGTCTTCGGAGAATTGACCTGCGCGTGTATAGAGGAATTCCTGACCGAAATCTGTTGAGCGTTTGACAGGGAAGAAGCCATTACCGGAGATAGAAGCATCCGTCGCAGAGGATGTCTGCTGGATAGAGCCCTGCTGGTCAACACGCTGGATGCGGTTAACGGAAACCGTACCGGGAGAGTAGCGGGATAAGCGGCTTTCTGTTGTTACAAGGGAGTTAAAACTTGCTTCAGAGCGCTTAAAGCCGGTTGTGTTAATGTTGGCGATATTGTTCGAGATAATCGCGGTGTTTTGCGATTGTGCAAACAAGGATGATACGCCGGTAAAGAGTGATCCAAAAAGTCCCATATTATAGTCTCCTTTTCTAGGGTCGGTTAATTGTTAAGTGGCTGCCTTCTTATTTCAGCCGGGTTAAAGTTTGTGCCATTTCATTGGCGGCCGTTATAATTTGC
This sequence comes from Alphaproteobacteria bacterium, assembly GCA_041583395.1. Taxonomy (GTDB): domain Bacteria; phylum Pseudomonadota; class Alphaproteobacteria; order Micavibrionales; family Micavibrionaceae; genus UBA6929. The sequence continues at coordinate 2,298 of JBFHFW010000132.1, read as the reverse complement.
GAACTCATCGAGTACGCGCGTTGTGATGTGATCAAGTGTCCGAACTCTTTGGAGAGATCGACATTCGAGTTCTCTAGCGAGGCTGCTAAAACTGTTCCTGCGCCGTTTGTACCGGCTTCTGCGTATGATACTGTTCCTGATGTTTCGGATTGCTGGAATGCTGTGCCGGCAATGCGATCAAGGCCATCGGCATTGTTAAAGGTCGCAATTGGTATTTTATAAATTGGAAGCGTAAGGCCGTTTTCAAAAACAGCTCTGACGGTGCCATCTGTATCGATCGAAATATTGGAGCGCGCGCCTGAGGGGGCTCCGTCTTGTGTGACGCTAACTACGGTATGATCGCCAGAAAATTGAGTGAAGCGGGTCATGTTAAAGCTCACGTCAATTTCATCACCTGTGACTGAATTGTCAAAATTGAGTCCTGAGAGATCAAGCATTAGTGCGCCATTTGCATCGGGTGTCATGTTGATCGCACCGCTGCCGTCAAAATTAATCAGCCCCTTACGCACTTCGACTGTGGCAGTGCCATTCGGATTGGCAGGATCTATGGTATGAACGCTCATCTCCCACCAGTTATAGGGATTAGGTGTCGCTGTATCTGCAAATGCAGGGAAACTCAATTGGTCGGGGTTGGCTGTGCCATTGGCTGTCATGCTGGCTTCTGGTGCATAGACATAGTCCGCATCTGCCGGATCGGTGACAAAGTTAAAGCCATTGACGCCTAGAATGGTGGCGTTGTTCGCGCTGATATCAAGGGTGTCGGTTGGGTTTTTGGCTTGTATCAGCAAGTCTCCGCCCTCCAGACGCGCCAGAAATGCGGGTTGTGATGTGGCTGGATCAATAAAGTTATTCACCACGGTGATCAGGTCGGCAACCGTATTGACCTGATTGAGGCTGGTATCCGCCGTGCCGTTGACAAATGTAGCGCTAAAGGTTGTGCCGTTAGAGATATTAAACGTCATGCCGTTTGTAATGCCGGGTGTGGGGCCGCTGGCATCATCGACAAGCACGTCCGTCAGTTGAAAGTTATCGGCAATCGCATTGGAGCGTAAATGTGCCATCGGACCAATTGTGCGGCGGAACTCGAAATTTAAAACACGCTCGGTTCCGTTGCCATCATAAACAGTTACGCTGCGTGAGAATTGTGCGGCTTGTGAGGTCACTGGTAGCTCTTGCGCGGGAACCAGAGCATGAGGGTCAATCAGCTCTTCTTCGGCATCAAGGTTCAAGGCCATGGCAATCATTGTTGTCGATGCCGATGCGGTTTCAAAGGCGTTGACATCAATGGCTTCAAAAGATGATGGGTTGCTGATGTCACCGATTACATTGCCACTGCCGTCTGTTGGGACGCCATAAAGCAGGAACCCTGCAGAATTGCGCAAGATACCGTTTGCATCTTCCTGAAAAGTGCCATTGCGTGTGTAAAGTAAACCGTCAGAGGGATTTGTGCTGCGTCCGACTGTAAAAAAGCCGTTGCCGACAATCGCCGCATCTGTTCCCGATGTGGTTTGCTGGATACTTCCTTGGTCGGTGATATGGTTGACAATGTGCTGGCCGACGCCGCTGCTGCGGTCGACTGCGGAGGAAAGCGTTGTTTTGCTGGTTTGGCTGATCATCTCATGGAATGATGAGGATGAGCGCTTATAACCTGTCGTGGTCATATTCGCAATATTTTCCGAGATAACGCCCGTAGACTTGCTTTGGGCAAGCATGCCGGAAGTTCCTGTATATAATGTTGAAAATAAGCTCATCGTCTTTTTCCTCTAGTGATCCTTTATTTACGCGCCGTCCGTTGTGCTGTCGTCTGTTGGTTCATCTGTTGGTGTGGTTTCGTAATGTGGTTGGCTGGCATTTAATACGGTGCTTTGTGAAATAGCGCGCTCGCCGACCAACAAGAATGTCTGACCGTTTTGTGTCTCCACGCCGCGGACACGCCCTTGAACAACGGTAGCAACATCCATGCCGTCTCCTGCTGCGCTGATGGCATCGACCACAACTTCGTACGTGCCTTCGGCAACAAGATTGCCGTCATTATCACGGCCATCCCATGTGAAGCGGTGATTACCAACATTTCTTTCAACGCTTTCTTCGCGGACCAGCTCGCCTTTGCCGTCATAAATGCGCAAAACACTTTCGGCAGTTGCTTCACTCAGGGCATAGTTAATATCAAGCGGGCGTCCCTCATAACCGATTTCCGAGCTCAGATAGCTGATATCCAGCCCCACATAATCAAGTGAGCTGCTCATGTTGTTGCCGAGCTGTAATGCAACCAGAGAGTCAAGCTTTTGGTTGCTGTTG
>JBFHFW010000131.1:0-4302 GCA_041583395.1 Alphaproteobacteria bacterium | reverse complement strand
GATTAATGATTTTATGCGCCCTGATCGTGTTGTGGTGGGCACGGAATCCAATCGTGCCGCCGAAGTTATGCGCGAGCTGTATCGCCCGCTTTTTATCAATGAAACACCGATGGTTGTTACAACACCTGAAACGGCAGAGACGATCAAATATGCCGGTAATGCTTTTTTGGCGATGAAAATTACTTTTATCAATGAAATTGCCAATTTGTGTGAAAAAACAGGTGCGAATGTCCAAGAAGTCGCCAGAGGCATTGGTTTTGATGGGCGTATCGGCTCCAAATTCTTGCATGCCGGGCCTGGCTATGGCGGGTCATGTTTCCCCAAAGATACGCTGGCACTAACCCAGATCGGTCAAAAATATGGTGCGCCACAACGTATTATTGAGGCTGTGGTGGATATCAATGCCAAACGTCAACACGAAATGGCGGATAAGGTGATTGATATTTGTAACGGTGATGTGAAAGGCAAGCGCATTGCGATACTGGGTGTATCGTTTAAACCCGGAACAGATGATGTGCGTGAAGCACCAAGCCTTGTCATTATCAAGCATTTACAAGAAGCAGGCGCCAAAATTGCTGCGCATGATCCTATCGCCATGGAAGAGGCCGTCAAGCATGTTTCGGATGTGGAGTGGTGCAAGGATGCCTATGAAGCCGCCACAGGTGCGGACGCGTTGGTGATTGTGACTGAATGGAACGAGTTCCGTGCTTTAGATCTCGGCCGTATAGAGGGCATTATGAAAGAAAAACGCATGGTGGATCTCCGTAATATTTATAAAATAGAAGACATGAAAAAACGGGGTTTTCATTATATCTCGGTCGGGCGTCAAGTTGTCACGCCCGCGCAGGCAGAGGGCGACCGCCTGTCTAAAACCGCATAGAGGGTTAAATACCGATGTATCCTTACCTCGACGAACTGGAAGCCAAAACAATCTATATCATTCGTGAGGCTTACAGTCGTGTACATCCTTTGGCGATGTTGTGGTCCATTGGTAAGGATTCAACAGCGATGTTATGGATGGTGCGCAAGGCCTTTTTCGGGCGCGTGCCTTTTCCTGTGGTGCTGCTTGATACCGGTATGGAGATGGACGAGGTCTATGCGTTTCGTGACCGGTTGATCAAGGAGTGGAAGCTGGATTGCATCAATCATCTATGCCCGCCGGAAGAAGAAATGGATCAGACCTTGCCCCCCAATACGCGGGCTGCCATGCGTAAAACCGAAGGCTTGAAAACGCTTTTGGCGGAGCATCATTTTAAAGGCATTTTATGCGGTATTCGCCGTGATGAGCAGGGTTTGCGTGCTAAAGAGCGTGTATTTTCACCGCGCAGCATTGATGGTACATGGGATTTCAAAGACCAGCCGCCCGAGTTTTGGGATCAGTATAAGACAGAGTTCCCCGAGGGCAGCCACTTGCGCATCCATCCCATCCTCCATTGGACAGAACTTGATATCTGGCGCTATATCCAGCGCGAGAATATCCCCGCTTGCGAGCTTTATTTTGCGCGCAAAGATGCACAAAGTGGAAAAATGATGCGTTATCGTTCCTTGGGGGAGAAAAACATCACCTCACCGGTCGAGAGCAGTGCCGCAACAATCGAAGAGATTATCACTGAGCTCGAAACCACCAATACATCCGAGCGCGCAGGTCGCGCCATGGATAAGGAAACAGAAGACAGCTTTGAGAAACTGCGCACGAGAGGATATATGTAATGATGAAACCCAAAGATATTGCTCCTGATATTTTTAGACAGCGTCTTTTGATTGAAGGATTTTGGACAATTGACGTTGATGAGGATGTTGTTAAAAACTATTTGTTAGGATTAGCAGATCACATGGGGTTTCGAACCTATGGTGACCCGATTATCTTTGCGCCGGCTTCGGGTATGGGAAAAGAAGAGAATGCTGGTTACGATGCGTTTGTACCACTCATTGATAGTGGGATCTCTGCATATTTCTGGTCGGCGCGCAAATTTTTCTCGGGCGTTATTTACACTTGTAAGGGGTTCGAGAATGAAAAGGCTGCGGTTTATACAAAAGATTTTTTGAAACTGGAGGGGGAAGTCATTACATTTGGCTTTTAGGTGAAAATGACCCAACAAAAAACCTCTCCTTTAATGCGTGTTGTGATCGTTGGTCACGTTGATCACGGGAAATCGACGCTGATCGGGCGGTTGCTTTATGATACGCATAGCTTGCCGGAGGGCAAGTACGAGGAATTGCAGGGCATTTGTAAACGCCGTGGCACGGATGCGCTGGAGTGGTCCTTTGTTCTGGATGCTTTTCAGGCCGAGCGTGATCAGGCGGTGACCATTGATACAACCCAAATCTGGTTCTCGACCGCTATGCGTGATTACGTGATTATCGATGCGCCCGGGCACCGCGAATTTTTGAAAAATATGATTTCCGGTGCGGCTGCTGCGGATGCTGCGATTTTAGTGGTCGATGCCACAGAGGGCGTGCAGGAGCAAACCAAGCGCCATGCTTATTTGCTGTCTCTATTGGGGCTAAGGCAAATTGGTGTCGTGATCAATAAAATGGATATGGTCGATCATGATCCCGAAGTTTTTGATCGCGTTTCCAAAGAAGTGCAAGCCTATCTGGTGTCGATCGGTTTAAGTACCACGCATATTGTGCCAATTTCTGCTCGCTATGGTGACATGGTCGCTAATCGTGGCGAGGCGATGGCGTGGTACAACGGCAAAACCCTGACAGAAACATTTGATAGTTTTGAGGTTGCCAGTGCTCCAATCGCGCAGCCTTTGCGTTTTCCTGTACAAGATGTTTATAGATATGGTGAGAAGCGTATTTTAGTCGGGCGTGTGGAGACCGGTATTGTGCAAGTCGGCGATAGGATTTTGTTTTCTCCTATGAATGAGCAGGCCACGGTCACATCCATTGAGACATGGCCGCAAGATAAAACAAAGACCGAGGCACATGCAGGCGAAGCTATTGGCATTACACTGGATCAACGTATTTTTGTCGAGCGCGGTCATATAGGGTCACACGTTCAAAATGCGCCGATGCTCAGTAATGTTTTTCGGGTGAATATTTTCTGGTTGGCCAAAACGCCGCTTAAAGTCGGGCATTCTTATAAGATCCGTTATGGCACACATGAGGCCATGGTGAGTGTGCAGTCCATTGATATGGTCATTGATACGGATAATCTCGCGCACGCAGGTGAAGCCAACGAGGTTCCTAAAAATACAGTGGCCGAGGTTACATTGCGCGCGCGTGATGTCTTACCAATTGACGCCTATAGCGACAATGTACGTATAGGGCGTATTGTGCTATATGACGGATATGATATTGCCGGTGGTGGCACCGTTAATATGGATGGCATTGCCGATCAGCGTTTTAGTGATGTCCCGAAATCCGGTCACATCTATAAGGTCGAACATTTAATGACCCATGATATCCGCGCCAAACGGCAGGGGCATACAGGCGGGGTTTTCTGGTTCACAGGCCTTTCAGGATCGGGCAAGTCAACAACGGCGATGGCGGTTGAAAAAGCCCTTTTTGAAAAAGGCTATCAGACTTATGTGCTCGATGGTGATAATGTCCGTCATGGTCTTAACAAAGATCTGGGGTTTTCGCCCGAAGATCGCACGGAAAATATCCGCCGCATCGGCGAGGTTGCGGCTTTGATGGCGGATGCTGGTCTGATTGTCATTACCGCCTTTATCTCGCCTTATCAGGTTGACCGTGATCAGGCGCGTAAGGCTGCGCCGCAATGCTTCCATGAAATTTTTGTCTCTGCTGATTTGGAAACATGCGAAAAGCGTGATCCCAAGGGTTTATACAAAAAAGCGCGCGCCGGAGAGATCGTTGATTTTACAGGTGTAGGCTCCCCTTACGAAGCACCTGAAAACCCCGAGATGATTGTGGATACGCAGGCCAATGATATTGAAACATGTGTGAAGCAGGTCACACGCTATATTGAACAATCCGTGAGTTTGAACGCTGATTTGCGTGGGGAGAAATCTTTTGGTTAATGCAAGAACGCAGAAATATCTGGGAAATATGGGTGCGCTTTGTAATATCGTACGGCGCATGGCTGTGGAAGCCGGTGAGATTACGTTGAAATATTATGATGGTCTTGAAGACGCGCAAGTAACAGCAAAACAAGATGGATCACTCGTTAGTCTGGCCGATCAAGAGGCAGAGGCCTATATCCAAAAAGCACTGGCAGATCTCACGCCGGATATCCCGTTCGTCGGGGAGGAAAGTGCGGCAGCCGGACAATTGCCGGATTTAAAGCAGGAAGATTATTTTTGGTTGGTTGATCCGCTGGATGGTACAAGG
>JBFHFW010000130.1:0-4327 GCA_041583395.1 Alphaproteobacteria bacterium | reverse complement strand
TGAGGTGATTTATATATTCATCAAGATTTTCTGCAATTTTATGATCATCAAAAATATTGGTAAGATTAGATGTAGCAACAGAATAAATAAAAGAAAGGGCAACAGCCGATCCTAAAGCTAAAGTTAGTTTTGTTGTTTTTTTCATAGCGCTTTGTAGCGAAAAGAAATTTGTATGTAAATAAAATAATGGTTATTTATATTGGATAGATTTCAAAATATCGGAAAATAGCGTATCCGCTTCGTCCGAGGCATCACCGATAAGCTCCGCCTCAATAGATAGGGCAGAGTTTTTGGCGATCCACAGCTGCGCGATATAAAGTGTTGAGGTCAGGCCCTTGAGGCCTTCACCGACAAGCCCCGCTTGTTTATAGTGCTCTTCCTCACGGAATGAAGAGTCGAAAGTCTGGATCACACTCTGATCTGTCATCGCCTTAAGCGTTTCTTTCATGATCTCGGCGCTGTAATGGGTGTAGATATCATCACCAACCGGATTACAGATCACTTTGATTTTAATGGAGGTATTAAGATCAAGCACTTTGGTGTAGCTGACCTCTTTATAGCATTGATCAGCCTCGCAATGCTCCTCGATATAAGGCTCTGCAGGGAAGGTAATGGAGAAGTCACATCCTTCGGGGCTATAGTCCTGTGCAAATGCAAAAGAAGGAAGGTAAAGCGCGAGGAGGGCAAGGATTAATCTCACGCCGGAATCTCCCAGCTTGCAGGATCGGCGGAATTTTGCTCTCCGGTTTTCATGTCTTTGACCTCATGCGCACCTTCGGCATCAAAGGGCGGGAACCAGACATAAGGAATGCCTTTTTTCTCGGCATAGGCCATTTGGCGCTTGATCTTGGAGGGGCTGTGGAAGACCTCGACATTTATGCCGCGCGCGCGTAAAGCTTGTGCCGTTTGATTGGCGGTCGCGCGTTGCTCTTCCGAGGGCAGCACGACCATGACGTCCGCAGGCGATATCCGCCCATCAAGGGGCAGCTTGCCAGCTTCGCGCAGATAATCAAACAGGCGGGAAAAGCCAATCGAAATCCCCACACCGGGTAGGGATTTATTAATGTAGTTCCCCGCCAGATCATCATAGCGCCCACCCGAGCAGATCGAGCCATAAGTGGGATTATCTTTAAACACAGTTTCGTAAACCGTGCCGGTATAATAATCCAGTCCGCGCACAATCCCGAGATCAGCAACAACAGCACCCTCGGGCAGATGGGTAAGGTGATTCATCACAAAGGATAGCTCCTCAATGCCTTCTCGTATCATGGGGTGGCTTGTGTCGATGTGCTTATTCATTTGAATCGCATCTATTAGATCATCGGAATTTGTAAATTTTTGAGTGCATAGATCTAAGAATGGTTCAGTTAGTTGAGCAACTCCCATCATAGTCGTGAACATAATTTGATTATAAGTTTCTCTTTTCCCAAGTTTCTCCAGTTTGTCTATGCATCGGATAGTTTCAATTTTTTCTAAGTTACTTAGTGGGCGCTCTATGCCTTCACTGGTTGGTAGTATCAGGCTATCTAAAAAACCCATCAAAATTTTACGGTTAGAAATCCGTATTTGAATTTCGCTTACATCCACACCGGGGAGTTGTTCAAAGACCTCCCAAATCACCGCGGGCATTTCCGCATCAAAGTGCAGTGGGATATGGTCAACATTAATCACATCAATATCGCACTGATAAAACTCGCGAAAGCGGCCTTTTTGCGGACGCTCACCACGCCAGACGCGCTGCATCTGATAGCGTTTGAACGGAAAGATCAGGTCATTAAAATGCTGCGCGGTATAGCGTGCGAAAGGCACAGTCTGGTCAAAATGTAGTGCCAAGCGTGCCTCTTTATCGCCGTCTTCTTTATGCAGGCGCTCGATGACATAGACTTCTTTGTCCACATCGGCGCCGTCTTCTTCGCTCTTGGCGCTTAGCGCATCAAGCGTCTCCACAGAGGGGGTCTCGATCGAACAAAAGCCATAGCGCTCGAATGTTGCGCGGATAATATCAAACCATTGCTGTTCGATACGACGAACCTCGGGTAGCCACTCGGGAAAGCCACTAATAGGGAAGGGCTTATAGATTTTTTTCTTTTGTATATCACTCATAAGAGTGTTTTACCCGCACTCTCAGGGCTTTGTCTAGCGATGTTTCAGGATTAAATGTCTGAAAGCGTGCATTCCGCTCCGGCTTTTTGTAGATACTGCTCTATTCTCTCTTCAATTTCTTCCTGAGAAACGCCCTTTTTTTGAAGTTGCCTTTCAAGGAGTTCTTTCAGGGCTGCAGCTTGTGCAAATTCGAATTTTATAATATTTGTATCGGGCATAGATAGGTATCCTTATAAAATTTCAAAAACCTTATCTCTTCCCTGTGTGGATGTCTAGCCTGTGTGATCACTTTCTTCGAATAAACCCTCAAGTTGATGTATCAGGGCGCTCGCCAGATCATCTGCATCGGTAATGGTAATGGCCTTTTTGTAGTAGCGGGTGACATCGTGCCCGATACCAATCGCAGCAAGTTCAATGGCTGACCTCTCTTCCAGCCAGTGAATGACAGAGCGGAGATCCTTTTCTAAAATGTTGGAGCTGTTTACAGATAGTGTTGCATCATCTACTGGCGCGCCATCGGAAATAACAATCAGGATTTTGCGTGCTTCAGGTCGTGGCGCAAGACGGTTATAGGCCCACACAAGTGCTTCTCCGTCGATATTTTCCTTGAGGAGCCCTTCTTTAAGCATAAGCCCCAGATTTTTCCGTGTACGGCGTGTCGGTGCATCCGCGGCCTTGTAGATAATATGCCGCAGGTCATTGAGGCGACCGGGCTTTTCAGGGCGGCCATTTTCCAGCCAAAGCTCCCGTGACTTGCCACCTTTCCACGCGCGTGTTGTAAAGCCAAGGATTTCAACTTTGACACCGCAGCGCTCTAGCGTACGGGTAATGATATCAGCAGTCGTCGCCGCCAAAGCAATCGGGCGTCCACGCATTGAGCCTGAATTATCGATGAGGAGTGTCACAACAGTATCACGGAAAGGCGCTTCCTTTTCCTGTTTATAGGTCAGCGGCACAGTCGGGTTACTGATAATGCGGGAGAGACGCGAGGCATCTAGAATGCCTTCTTCCTGATCAAAGACCCATGACCGCCTTTGCTGGGACATAAGCTTGCGTTGTAAGCGGTTGGCCAGCTTTGTAATAATGGCTTGGGAGCGCATAAGCTGTTGATCCAGCATAGCGCGCAATCGGGTAAGCTCATGCGGATCAGCCAGATCTGCGGCATCGATCTCCTCATCAAAGGCTGTGGTATAGACCTGATAGCGGCCTTCTAGCCCCTCAAGGCTATGGTCATGGCGAAAGCTCACAGGATCTGCCGGAGTTTCTCCAAGCTCTTCTCCTGTGTCACTCTCAGTGCTTTCTACATTTTCAGTACCGGTTTCGCTTATCGCCTCTTCATCGTGTACTGTGTTATTTTCGTCCTCCTCGGAAGCGCCGGTGCTTTGCTCTTCTTCCTGCTGGGCATCATTCGGCTCGTCCGTATGATCATCATCACTGCCCTCCAGAGCTTCGGGCTCTTCATCTTGAATATCACCCACGGGCATATCAAGCGCACGAATAACGCCGCGCGCAGCTTCGGCGAAAGCTTTTTGATCACGCAGTAGAGCAGGGAGGTCATCGAGCTGCCCCTCTAATAGTGGCTTCCACAATTCAGCCGCCTTTTGGGCAGAGGGCGGAAGTATTTCACCTGTCATCGCAGCACGTGCCATCAAGTGCAAAGCATCATGCGCGGGGATATCTTCGGCTTTGTTCGCCTCATTATAGCCAAAGCGCTGGAATTTTTCTTCCAGAACGTCCCGCAAATTATGGGCAACACCATCCATTTGTTTCATGCCGATGGCCTCGCACCGTGCTTGTTCGAGCGCATTAAAGACAGCAGAGGCTTTATAGTCATTGGGGCTGTGGCGGCGGTGGATATCCGCATCGTGATAGGCTTCATATAACGCCTGAGCATCTGCACAGCCGCGTACCAGCCGCAAAGAATCTTCCGACAAAGCATGATCCGGCAAAGGTAGCCTTAAACGGCTCGGCGCATTAATCCACCCCACGGGCGGTTCGGCACTGGAAAAACTTATGTTTAGCTCTTTATTGCGCCCAAGGGTGCGCATCACAGCCTCGGTCGAGGCTTTAAATTCATCTAGCTGGCGGCTTTTATCTGCGTCTTTGTTCATCTGTATTATGTCATTCTGAGCGTAGCGAAGAATCTAGGCCTGAGATCCTTCGGCTTTGCCTCAGGATGACAGGAGGGCGCTAGTCCACCGGACTACGAATAGAGCTTCTTGGG
>JBFHFW010000129.1:0-4337 GCA_041583395.1 Alphaproteobacteria bacterium | reverse complement strand
CGTACCTTCCTGATCACTATGCGGATGAGCCCGAGCGCTATTGATTTTGCGGTGGCTGATCTGGCCTCGCGCTTTCGTGCGGCACCTGTGGCGCTGATCCATCCGCCGGAAGATGATTTGCTCGCCTCGATCCTGATTAAGTTGTTTCATGATCGGCAGTTAATTGTCGGCGAAGATGTCATTCGTTATATCTTGCCGCGTATGGAACGCTCATTCGTGGCTGCGCGTGATATTGTTGATCATGCCGATAAAGCCGCCCTTGCTCAAAAACGCGCTATATCGGTACCACTCATGCGGCAGGTTCTGGCGGAGTTGCAAGACGAGTAATGCCCTTACATCCATCGTGCGGGGGTCTGGGGCGCGTTGTAGTCTAGTGGCGTTAAAAGATCGGTCAATTTATTTCCCGCAGGTTGCAAATTTTTCCAGCTTTCACATGGACATTGCAAGATACTCATCGTGCCGGTTGCGTAGCTGGTCGCCAGTTGCTGCATTAGCGTATCGGAGCTTTCATCGCTTGCCAGCATAACAGCTAGTGCGTGAATAGAAGGATTATGCGCGACCAAAAGCGCGCTATCATACTTGTCATCCAGATTTTGGATCATCGCAAAATATTCGCCCCGCCCGCCATGATAGATCGCTTCATCATAATGTGTGGGGGCAGCCTCTATATGTTCCAGCATCTGCGCCAATGTTTCGCGCGTACGCTGTGCGCTGGAGCATAAAATGGTAGATGGTTGTTGTCCTTTATCTTTCATCCACCGCCCCAAAGCCGCAGCATCCGAAAGCCCGTTAGGCGAAAGATGGCGCTCTATATCGGTGCTGCCACCCTCTGCGGGCAAAGTTTGTGCATGCCTGAGGAGATAAAGCGTTTTCATCTAGGGTTTACTCTTTGTGTAAAGATCGGAATTATCGTGGACGCTGTATTTGGTGATCTTGCCGTTTTTCAAGCCAATCGCCAGCTTTCCTGCTTTCAGCGCCAATGCATCCTTGCCGAAAACCTCGTAACGCCAGCCGTGCACGGCTTTGGTATCAGGTTTGTCCGAGCGCGCGATGGCTTCCAGATCATCAATATTGGCAACCAATTTAGCGGCAACGCCATGTTGGAGACACTCGATTTTAAGCAGCATTTTGAGGACATCCATTGTTGCCGCTGTCGAGGGTGGTAAAGGCTTTTTGCGTTCTTTCTCGGGCCAGCCTGCAGGATCACTATCCAAAGCATCCTTAATAATCGGCAGGAGGGTTTTGCCAATTTTACCCTCGGCCATATCCACCGACATATTGCGGATTTTCTTGAGCTGTTTAACATCGGTGGGTGCCTGCGCCGCCATATCCACCAGTGTGTCATCGCGCATCACCCATGATTTAGGGATATCGCGTTTTTGTGCGGTTTCCTCCCGCCACGCAGCCAGTGCGCGCAATACCGCCAGCGTTTTTGGCTTGGGTGTTTTAATCTTGATCCGCTCCCATGCTTTTTCAGGGGCATTTTTGTAAGTCTCGGGATCAAGGAGCGTTTCTTCTTCCTCATAAACCCAATTGGTGCGCCCGCGCTCTTCCAGTTGATCGGCAAGCTTGTCATACACATCCGCCAAATGCGTCACATCACCGAGCGCATAATTAATCTGTTTTTGGCTGAGCGGGCGGTTTGACCAATCGGTAAATTGTACGCTTTTATCCAGTTCATTCCCTGTGAGATTACGCACCAAATTCTCATATCCCACAGAATCGCCATAGCCACACACCATGGCGGCGATTTGCGTATCAAAAAGTGGCGTGGGAACCTCTCCCATCAAATTGTAAAAAATTTCCAGATCTTGCCGCGCAGCATGAAAGACTTTCAGGATTTCGGGATTGCGCAGCAATTTGAAAACGCCGCTCAAATCCAGATCCTCGACCAAAGGATCAATCGCCACCGCATTTTTATCGGGATCACCGATCTGGATCAGGCAGAGCTTGGGATAATAGGTTTTCTCGCGCAGAAACTCGGTATCAACGGTGACGAAGTTACAGTCCTCGAGCGAGGCCAAGAAGTGATCCAGATCCTTTTGTTGCGTAATAAGCATGCTTATTTGTACGCTTTCACCTCAAAAACACCAAGGGTTTTATCTAAAAAATACTTGGTTCTCCGCAGACAATATGCTTTATAAAAGCCAGTCTAATTAGAGGAATAAAAAATATGCACGCTTACCGCACGCACACTTGTACGCAGCTTAGAAAAGAAAATAATGGCGAAACGGTTCGTCTGTCGGGTTGGATCCATAAAGTCCGCGACCATGGCGGTGTTTTATTCATTGATCTGCGCGATACTTACGGCCTCACACAATGTGTGGTGGATCAGGATAGCCCGTTGATCGAGGCTGCGCATAAATGGCGTAATGAAAGTGTTTTGACCATCACAGGCACAGTCAAAACCCGTGCGCCCGAGACGGTAAATCCGAAAATGGCCACCGGCGAGATCGAGGTCTATATCGATGAGGCAATTGTGCAAAGCGCGGCAGATGTTATTCCATTCCAAGTGGCCGATGAAGATGGTGCGGGGGAAGAGATTCGCTTGCGTCACCGTTATATCGATTTACGCCGTGCAAGCATGCAAAAGAAAATTCGTCTGCGTAACAGCGTGATCCGTTCAATGCGTGAGCGTATGTATGCGCAGGATTTTCAGGAGTTCCAAACCCCGATTTTGACGGCGAGCTCTCCCGAAGGTGCACGCGATTATCTGGTGCCTTCACGCCTCCATCCCGGGAAATTCTATGCACTCCCCCAAGCGCCACAGCAATTCAAGCAGCTCTTGATGATGAGTGGCTTTGATAAATATTTCCAAATCGCACCTTGCTTCCGTGATGAAGACGGGCGTGCCGATCGCTTGGCTGAGTTTTATCAATTGGACGTGGAGATGAGCTTTGTCACCCAAGAGGATGTTTTAAATACAATTCAGCCTGTCATTAACGGTATTTTCGAAGAGTTTTCTGGCTTCACAGGCGAAAAGCGTCGCATTGAGTGGTGTGGGCATATTCCCTATGCAGAGGCGATGCTGAAATATGGCTCTGATAAGCCGGATCTGCGTAACCCGCTTGAAATTGTTGATGTTACAGAAGTCTTCGCGCGCGATGATGTCGAATTTAAAGCCTTTAAGGGTATCATCGAAAAAGGTGGTGTTGTGCGTGCGATCCGTGCCCCACAAGTTGCCGATCAACCACGCAGTTTCTTTGATAAACTCAATAGCTGGGCACAAGGTGAAGGCGCGCCGGGCTTGGGTTATGTGCTCTTTGCTGATGGCGAAGGCAAAGGCCCGATTGCGAAATTTATTCCTGAGGCGGCACAAGCCGCCATCAAAGAGATCGCAGGCATTGAAGAGGGAGACGCCATCTTCTTTATCTGTAATCAGGAAAAAGCAGCTGCTAAGTTTGCAGGTGCTGCGCGTGACGCCATTTGTGACGCCATGGAAAACCGTGAGAGCGGCGTTTATAAATTTGCATGGATCGTCGATTTCCCGATGTATGAATTTTGTGAAGTGCAGCAAAAAATTGATTTCTCGCATAATCCATTCTCCATGCCCCAAGGCGGTGAAGCGGATCTGGATAACAAAGAGCCTCTGGATATTCTGGCTAACCAGTATGATTGCGTATGTAATGGCTTTGAGCTGGCCTCGGGCGCGATCCGTAACCACAAGCCGGAGGTTATGGAGAAAGCCTTTGGTCTTGCCGGATATAAAAAGGAAGATCTGGAGCGTGAATTTGGTGGGATGTTAAACGCCATGCGCTACGGCGCCCCTCCGCACGGTGGCTTAGCCTTTGGTGTTGACCGTATCATTATGCTGCTGGCCGATGAGCCAAACTTACGCGAAGTTTATGCGTTTGTGATGAACGGCCAATATGAAGATCAGATGATGAATGCACCTTCTGAAGTAGCACAGGAGCAGCTCAAAGATCTGCATATCAAGGTCAACTTGCCAAAGGTAAAAACCGAGGCGGCTTAACGCTCCATCTTGATATCGCCATTTCATTTTAAAATGAAAGACTCTTACAGTCGTCATTCCCCGAATGCGTTTTACGCATTCTAGGGGAATCCATGGATCACCTTAGAATTGCTATGCAATTCAGGTGATGACTATATCCCGGAAAAAGAGAAGCCTGACTTGCCGCGGGTTAGGGAAGGGGAAGGCAAGCCAGGCTTTTGGTTTTTATCTGCCTGAGGGGAGTTTCAGGGTTAGGGAGGTTTTCCGGCAGATATCTATAAAACCATATTATGTTCTTTTGTGAATTTAACTTTGCGAATATTGTGCCAGTTTTGAGTCTTTTAAAATCAATAAGTTACAGCGCATGGAACCCATAAAAAACCCT
>JBFHFW010000128.1:0-4372 GCA_041583395.1 Alphaproteobacteria bacterium | reverse complement strand
GGTTTTAGCGCAGATAGATGGATTTTTAAGGTTTCGCGAACTGCAATAGCAAAATTTAAACACTTAGACAATGTGAGCGCTTATGCGCCGCTCTTGCAGTATGTAAACTCTTACTACATTCTAAACGTACTGTATGCGGAGAGCTGGTCGCAGCGCAAGTTGCGGCTTTATGCTGGCTTACGCGCTCCGAATGGAGACTTTATAATATGACTAAACGTATGTTGATTGATGCAACGCACTCAGAAGAAACCCGTGTTGCGATCGTCGAGGATAACCGCCTTGAAGAATTTGAGTATGAAAGTGCCGCGCGTAAGCCGCTTAAGGGTAATATTTATCTGGCAAAGGTTACGCGGGTGGAGCCTTCGCTTCAGGCTGCTTTTGTAAATTTTGGTGGTAATCGCCACGCATTTTTGCCTTTTTCCGAGATCCATCCTGATTATTTCCGCATTCCTGTTGCTGATCGTGAGGCTTTGTTAGCCGAACAGCAAGCCGAGCTGGAGGAGCACGACAAACGTGCACGCGAAGCAGAAGAAGCTGTTGAAGCTGCCGCTGCTGCTGCCGAGGATGAAGAAATTACAGATGTGGTATTGGATGATGCCGAGGATAGCGCCGAGGATGAAACTTTGGAAAAACCAAAGTCGAAAGCCAAACCTAAGGCAAGGGGGCGTGCTAAAAAGGCAGAAAAAGTAGAGGGTGCTGAAGAGGAAGTTGCCGCAAGTGACATTAAAGAGGACGAAGAAGAGACAAAGCCCAAGCCCAAGCCCAAGCGTGGTCGCAAGTCTGCCGCATCCAAAGTCACAGAAGTCACAGAAGAGGTCGATGGAAATGTTTCCTTTGATGATGGTGAAAGTGATGTGAATGGTAACAAGCTTGACGATGATGGTGTAACGGATGCCGATGGTAACGTTGCAGCCGGTGGTGAGGGCGAAGATAGGCCTCGTCATCGTGGCGGTCGTGATCGTGGTGATCGTGGTGGCCGTAATGGTCGCGGTCGTGGCCGTGGTGGTCGCGGTGGTCGTCAGCGTAACTATGATAATGAGGATGACGAGACACGCTTTCGTTTCTCTTTACGCCGCAAGTACAAAATTCAGGAAGTTGTGAAGCGCGGGCAAATTATGCTCATTCAGGTATCCAAGGAAGAGCGCGGTAACAAGGGTGCGGCGGTGACGACATATTTGTCATTGCCCGGGCGTTATTGTGTATTGATGCCGAACTCTCCGCGTGGTGGCGGTGTTAGCCGTAAAGTTTCCAGCTATAAAGACCGTGCCAAGATGAAGGAGATGCTCAAAGACCTTCAAACGCCGCAAGGTATGTCGATGATTGTCAGAACAGCCGGTGTGTCGCACACGAAGACCGAGGTTAAGCGCGATCTGGATTATCTGATGCGTCTTTGGGACAATATTCGCGCATTGACTATGGAGTCGACTGCGCCGGCACTTGTCTATGAAGAGGCTGATCTGATTAAGCGTGCGGTGCGTGATTTATATTCCAAGGATATTGATGAGGTCTATGTCGCCGGTGAAAAGGGCTATAAGACGGCTAAGGATTTTATGAAGTTGATGATGCCGTCACATGCCAAAAATGTGACAGAATATCAGGAAGATGGTATTCCGCTTTTCAGTCGCTATCAGGTCGAAGGCCAAATCATGGATATCGGTGAAACCGAGGTGACATTGCCCTCTGGTGGGTATTTGGTGATTAACCCGACCGAGGCATTGATTTCTGTTGATGTGAACTCCGGTCGAGCCACTAAGGAGCGCCATATTGAAAGTACTGCGCTCAAGACAAATCTTGAGGCTGCGGACGAGGTTGCGCGCCAATTACGTTTGCGTGATTTGGGCGGTCTGGTCGTCATTGATTTTATTGATATGGAAGATCGCCGTAATAACGGTAAGGTCGAGCGCCGTATGCGCGATGCGCTTGCCAATGACCGTGCCCGCATTCAGGTAGGGCGCATTTCCAATTTTGGTTTGATGGAGCTGTCACGCCAGCGTTTGAACCCGTCATTATCCGAAACACAATTCGAGCTTTGTCCAAGATGTGAAGGGCGTGGTCGTGTGCGTACGGCTGATGCGCTTTCAATTTTGGTTTTGCGTGCGATCGAGGAAGAGGGCGCGCGTAAGCGTGCCGCTGAGGTGATTGTGCATGTATCAAACGATGTTGCGATTTATATCCTTAATCACAAGCGCAGTAATCTTGTCGAGCTTGAAGCGCGTTATGGTCTGTCGGTTCTTATTCGTGTGGATGATGAACTGGGGGCAACGAATTACCGTGTAGAAGTCTCGAGGCCGGTTTCCAAAGATGGTGAAGATGAACCAGAACGTCGTGCTGCTGTAACCAATGAAGGCGGTTCCAGTGAAGAAGATAGCGATGATAATAAGCCATCTCGTCGCCGCGGACGTCGTGGTGGTCGTGGTAGAGACCGTGATCGTGATCAAGAGCAGGCTGAAGAGGTTGCTTCTGAAAAGGAAAAGAAAGAAGAAACCCAGCCTGAGGAATCGGCTTCGGAAGAGAAAGCCCCGGTAGAAAAGCCAAAGCGTGGTCGTAAGGCTCCCGTCAAGAAGGCAGAAGAAAGGGTTGATGAAAAGGCCGATGAAAAGGCTCTAGAGGAAGAAAAACCTGCGAAGAAGAAGCCTGTTGCTAAAAAGCCAGCGACAAAGAAAGCCGAAGCTTCAAATGATGATCAGCCCAAGGCTGAAACCAAGGAGGTAAAAGTGCCTCCTCCGGAGGAAGCAGAAGCGCGTAAATTTGAAACGGTTAATGAGGCACCAAAGTCTAAGAAAAAAGGCTGGTGGAGTCGTTAAGAGACTCCATCATTCCAATGCGGACGTTGTTAAATTCCGGTTCGCCTATCTCAAATAGGCTTTACCGGGACTTGCCTAGTCACATTAAAATGCTGTTTGCTCTTACGGTTGAAGATGCTTTTTTTACCGCGTAATCAGTACGTGATAAAAGACGTGCTGGCCATTATCATCGATGATACAGCCTGAGGGTGCGCCTGCGACGCCTTGGGCTTCGGTGGCTTCGTCTCCTAATTCCCATGTGCCTGTGGCGGGGAAGGAGCCTGTGAAGTAGCTGTTCCAGTTATTAATATTACTGGTGATATCTGCTGTGGTTGTTGATAGATCGTAGGTATCATTAATTTCCAGACACACTGTACGGCTCACCGGTATGGCAAGGATCAGATCGGGTCTGGTGTCTGCGGTGCCGTAGTTTTGTCCATAAAGCGCGATATTGCCCATAATGGCCATGGAGGCACCAGTATTAAGTGTTTGTGCGTCAAAGGAACGCCAGCTTAGACCTGCGCCTTTGCTGGAGAAGATATGGCAGCTTTCATCACCGGGGCTATTGGCGTTGGTGTAGTTGGTATCTGTGCTGTTGGCGAAACTGATGTCGTTTTCTGCACAATCCCTGAGCTGCAGGTTTTTAATCGCTTGATCCATGGATGCGGCGTATCGCAGGATTTGTGAGGTCTGGATCTTTGTGCGTTCTTTGCTGCCGCTTTTTTCAACGCTGGAGCCTGAACGTGTGACCTGTATTGTCAGCAATCCCAGCATAGCAACGGCAATCAAGATGATCCATAAAGCGTTACCGCTTTGCGTGCTATGCTTGTTCATAGGCTTACCCAATCACCTTTTTCAGGCGCGCGCAAGCCTCATACATATCCTCGGGTGTGCCAGCATAAGAAATGCGTAGCGTGCTTTGTCCGCGTTTTTTGTCAAAATCAACGCCAGGAGTTAAGGCCACATGGGCTTCGTCCAACATGCGGCGGCAAAATTCTTCCGAATTATTCGTGAGGTCTTTGACACCGATATAAAAATAAAATGCGCCGTGTGCTGCGGAGAGGTCGCTCATACCGATCTTGGGAAGCTCGGTCCGCAAAATGTCGCGGTTACGTTTGTAATGTGCAACGTAGTTATCAAGCAAATCAAGGTGGTTAAAGCACTCGAGTGCGACATGTTGTGCAATTGTCGGCGGTGAGACAAAAAGATTCTCGGCCATCTTCTTGATTGAATCGATCATATCGTCCGGCGCAACAATCCAACCTAGGCGCCAGCCTGTGAGTGCGAAATATTTCGAGAAGGTATTCGTAATAATGGCACTGTCCGAGTATAGAGCTGCAGTTTGTGCTTTTTCTTCATATGTTATTCCGTGATAGGCCTCATCGGATAGCAGGCGTATGCCGTTTTCATCACACCATGTGCATATTTTTTTGAGTTCAGGTGCGCTAATTATTGCACCGGTTGGGTTGGATGGGTTGGTAATAATCAAGCCATCGAATGTTTGACCGCTTTGGGCTAGTAATTCTGCTGTGGGTTGATAGTTCGTTTCAGATGTTGTTTCGATTTCAACCAGATTGAGGCCTGCGGCT
>JBFHFW010000127.1:0-4407 GCA_041583395.1 Alphaproteobacteria bacterium | reverse complement strand
CCATCAGACAAAGGCTGGAATATTTTTGCCGCCATGCCGGGGCTATCCGGCACGTCAAGAATTGTGACTTTTGCTTCATCACGGGTATAAGCAATACCACTGACAACTTTTTGTTCCATAACGTCTTCCTCTCTTACAATCAGAGTTCCGGGCATATCGCTACCGATATGATCTTCAAAACTCGATAGCACCTGAACCGGCACCTGATTTCTCATTCCAACTTCAACCGAACGTGTCTGCAGCACTTTTGCGCCAAGCGAAGCCAGCTCGATCATTTCCTCGTATGACACTTGCGAAAGCTTGGAAGCATTCGGCACTATACGGGGATCTGCCGTGTAAACGCCATCCACATCGGTATAAATATCACAGCGATGCGCTTCTAACGCCGCAGCAAGCGCTACTGCTGAAGTATCCGATCCTCCACGCCCCAATGTCGCGATACGGTTGCGGCTTGTAACGCCCTGAAAACCGGGGACAACAGCCACCTCACCGTCATTTAGACGTTTATGGATTTCTGTTGTTTCTATATCTTGGATCGAGGCCTTACCATGGCAATCATCTGTATGAATGGGCAATTGCCAACTTAACCATGATCGTGCGGCAATACCACGTTTTTGAAGTGCCATGGCCATCAGACCGGATGTTACCTGCTCCCCGCTGGAGACGACAACATCATATTCACGCGCATCGTACATACCGCTAATTTCAGAGCAATATTCGACCAATTGATTAGTCACACCCGACATCGCGGAAACCACAACAACAACCTTGTGCCCGAGCGCAACCTCGCGTGCAATTTTATCTGCCGCACGTTCGATTCGCTGTGTATCGGCAACAGATGTGCCGCCAAATTTTGCTACGATGATAGGCTTATTGGACATGTTTAACCCTAAGCAGTTTTTATCGTGTGTTTTATGCGCTAATTCCCCCTAAAAGATCAATGAAAATATATGATTTTCATTAAAATATGTTATACCTGCCTACATGACACAAACACAAGTAACAGACGAAGAACTACACAAATTTACCGATCATGCCGATAGCTGGTGGGATGAGGGAGGTGCTTTCGCACCCTTGCACCGCATGACACCAACGCGGATGCATTATATCAAGCAGCAAATTTGTGCGCATTACAAACATGATGCGCTATCCTTGAAACCGTTTGAGGGCTTAAATGTTCTGGATATCGGTTGTGGTGGCGGACTGACATCCGAGCCTCTCACACGGCTGGGCGCAAGCTGTACCGGCGTTGATGCGGGCGCAGAGAATATTGAAGCCGCCAAAGAGCATGCAAAACGCGTCAAGCTTGATATTGATTACCGCCATGGGCTTTCTTATGACGTTATTCAAGAAAGTGAACTTTTCGATGTTGTGGTTGCCCTTGAAGTCATCGAGCATGTCGAAGATCCTGCCGCCTTTGTTAAAAGCTGCGCCGCGCATGTAAAACCTGGTGGGCTTATTATCTTCTCAACACTCAACCGCACGCCAAAGTCCTTTGCACTCGGAATTGTTGCAGCAGAATATATTTTACGCTGGGTGCCGCGCGGAACGCATGAGTGGAAAAAATTCCTTAAACCGTCCGAACTGGCACGCTTTGCACGCGCAGCCGACCTTGATGTGCGTGATGTTCATGGCCTGATGTTCAATCCGCTAAAAAATGAATTTGCTTTATCCCCATCGGATACAGATGTGAACTATTTCCTTAGTGCTGAAAAAGCGTTATCATAAGGCCGTTTTTGATTCCTATTACGGAGCAGCCCTATGAATAGTTTTTTCGTCTTTTGCATGGTTTTGGCAATGCTTGCCGTTGTTGCGACACTGGCCTTGGGGCTGATTTCCATGGCCAAAGGCGGCGAATTTGACCGCAAATACAGCAATAAATTCATGCAGGCGCGTGTTGCGCTTCAAGGTCTTGCCCTTCTCTTTTTGGCTCTCGCCTTTCTAACCTCTCAATCCTAGGAGTATATTTACTGTGAAAGTCTTAGTTCCCGTTAAGCGCGTTGTTGATTACAACGTCAAAATCCGCGTTAAATCCGATGAAAGCGGCATCGAATTGGCAAATGTTAAAATGTCGGTTAACCCTTTTGATGAGATCGCCATTGAAGAGGCCACACGCCTGAAAGAAGCCGGTAAAGTCTCCGAAATTATTGCTGTCACAATTGGCCCCGAAAAGGCGCAGGAGCAGCTCCGGACAGCCATGGCGATTGGTGCGGATCGCGGCATTTTAGTAAAAACCGACGATCCGATTGATCTGGGCGGTGTCGAGCCATTGGCTGTTGCCAAAACACTCAAAGCCCTCATCGATAAAGAACAGCCTGATCTGGTGATCATGGGTAAGCAATCGATTGATGATGACTCTAACCAAACAGGTCAAATGCTCTCGGCTCTACTGGGCTGGGC
This sequence comes from Alphaproteobacteria bacterium, assembly GCA_041583395.1. GTDB lineage: Bacteria > Pseudomonadota > Alphaproteobacteria > Micavibrionales > Micavibrionaceae > UBA6929. Next base: position 2,007 of record JBFHFW010000127.1, on the reverse strand, counting down.
ACAGGGCACATTCACATCGAACCTGGAATTAAATGACGGCTCGGCCAAAGTCACACGCGAGATTGATGGTGGTTTGGAAACACTCGAGATCAAGCTCCCCGCAGTTATCACAACAGATCTGCGCCTCAATGAACCACGCTTTTGTAAGCTGCCGGATATTATGAAGGCTAAGAAAAAACCTTTGGATGTGATGGAGCCATCCGAGCTAGGTGTTGATTACAGCCCTCGTCTCTCGGTTCTAAAAGTCGTCGAGCCACCCGTGCGCAGCGGCGGCATTAAAGTGGATAGCGTTGATGCGCTGATTGATAAATTAAAGAACGAAGCCAAAGTGCTTTAAGGGAGTTTAGTCATTATGAGTATTTTAGTTTTAGCCGAACACGATCATTCATCTATTAAACCTGCCACACTCAATACGGTGGGCGCGGCAAAGGCGCTTGGTGGTGATATCCACCTGCTGGTTATTGGTTCCGACTGTGATGGTGCAGCCAATGCTGCGGCTACGATCGAAGGCGTTAGCAAGGTTTTAAAAGTCGATAGTGCCGAGCACGCTCATCAGCTTGCCGAAAATGTTGCCCCGATTATCGTTGATCTGGCCTCCGGTTACTCCCATATTTTGGCACCGGCCACCACATTTGGGAAAAATATCCTTCCTCGCGCGGCAGCCTTGCTGGATGTGCAGCAAATATCGGATATTTCAGCCATTATTGATGCCGATACGTTCGAGCGCCCCGTTTATGCCGGCAATGCACTTGCGACGGTGAAATCCTCCGACAGCATTAAACTCATCACTGTGCGCTCCACCGGATTTGATCCCGTGGCCGCAAGCGGTGGATCAGCCAGCATTGAAGATGCAGCAAGCGCGGGAGATAAAGGCCTCTCATCCTTTGCATCACAAGAGCTTTCCAAGTCCGAGCGCCCCGAACTGACAGCCGCAGATATCGTTGTTTCCGGTGGGCGCGGTGTTGGGTCAGCCGAGAACTTCGCGATTATCGAGAAGCTGGCCGATAAAATCGGTGCGGCCGTTGGTGCGTCACGCGCAGCCGTTGATGCAGGATACGTCCCCAATGACTACCAAGTCGGGCAGACCGGTAAAGTTGTCGCACCCAATCTTTATATGGCGATCGGTATTTCGGGTGCTATCCAGCATTTAGCGGGCATGAAAGACTCCAAAGTTATTGTCGCCATCAACAAGGATGAAGATGCTCCCATCTTCCAGATTGCTGATTATGGCCTTGTTGCAGATCTCTTTGACGCCGTACCGGAGCTGGAAAGCAAGCTTTAATCGCCTAATCAGCCTTAGCTTTTAATTTGAATACCGGAGAATCTGCGGCAGGCAATGTCGCACCTTCGGTTTGCGCGTCGTCTAAAATGGTCTCTTTCATAATGGCACCCGTAAAATCGGCATCCCTGATATCCGCGCCTGTCAGATCGGCATAAGACAGGTCGGCTCCCTTAAATATTGCGTTTTTCATCTGCGCCCCCGCCAAGTTTGCATAGCGGAAATTAGCATCCTCGAAATCACAGGGGTGGAAGCGCTTTGCAGGACCGTCTGCCCCAAAGAGCAAGGGACCACAATTGGTCTTCTTTAAAACAGCGTGCGCAAAGTTACAGCCCTTAAAGCTCGAGCCACGCAAGTCTGCTTCTTCCATATCGCAATTGCGAAAATCGGACCGAGCAAGAATAGCGCTTTGCAATTGCACCTGATAAAGGTTCATACCAAAGAACTTTGCGCCAATGGCTTGAATTGCGGTCAGCTTTTCCTGCTTAAGTGACTTTAACGAACGCAAATCAACCCCCGTCAAATCAAGCTGTGCCCCCTTCGTGCCAGAGCTTTCAACCCAAAGACGATGGTCGTCAATTTGCTGCGCCAATGGCGTATCCATATCCGAGACAGAGCGCCCGATATTCTCGTCTGTAATCGCATGGGAGAAATCCAGATTTTTTTCCCGCAGCGCCGAAAGCACAACATTTGTTAAAATCGCATGATTGAGGTTTGCACCGCCTAAT
>JBFHFW010000126.1:0-4415 GCA_041583395.1 Alphaproteobacteria bacterium | reverse complement strand
CCTTGATTTTCCACGATCTAATCAAAGCCAGTGAGTTTGACTGCAGAAAAACGCTTGCCAAGGCCTGCCATGAACGCGTAACCTCTGGGCTGAGCCGTTAAACAGAACAATAAAGAGGGATACACACATCATGGCCGATTTTAAAGTTGAAGAGCTTCCTTTGATCCAGCAATATTTACAAGAAACCTTTAAAAATACTGGCTTTGCCCTGAAGATGCGCAAAACCCCTGATTCCGTTGAGGTTCTTTTAAACGGCGAATTTATTGCCACTGTTTACAAAGACGATGAAGACGGCGATGTCAGCTATGACTTCAACATGGCTATTTTAGAAGAAGACCTTCCCGGCGCCGTTCGCTAACTTTGCGCCCCGCCCCCTTTTTTGCTAGAATGATAGAGATTTAAGAGGGGATATTTTTGCGCTTTTACACGATATTATTACTCACATTTTTTATGTCTCTGGGGTGGAGCACAGCCTATGCCGCCTGCTTGCCCGGTGTTCCGTGTATCGTGGCTAAAAATTCCGAAGACAACAAACCCAAAAGCGATTCCGGCACCTGTGATGCCGATTTTATGAACCAACTGCAAGCTCGTGCTTTTCTAGAAGCCGAGCGTGAAGCAGTTGCCGCTGGTGTTGCGATTCGCAAACCGGAAAGCGTCTTGGAGCTGAGCTGCGCGGATCAACTTACAAATGTATTGGGCGGGGGCAGCTATAGCTGTCAAGCCATGAACGACCTCCATTTTGCTGCGCGCTGCAACAATGTAAAGATGGATGATTATTTTTTTACATTTGAAGATCTTGCCAGCGGCGATCCTCGCAAATACCCCGCAGGCATGCAATGTGGCGGCACACAGTCCCAACAGGCCTATATAGATCTCGCCGACAACAAAGATGGAGCCTATGTCGATTTTGATGCGGTTCAAACGCAACTGAAACGCTTTGATCCCGCCCAGAGATGTGGAAATGCCATTGTGACAGGCGTAACCTATGTCTACGAAAAGAGCAAAGAACCGCTTCAATATGCCCGAACCTATGACGTTATATGCATGAACCCTGCGTGCCACTACAGCACAGAAGAAAGAAAATGTATAAAATAAGCGACTTAATTTGCGCAAATGGCACATAATTTAGTACACTAATTAAGTGAGTAAGAAATAAGGGATTGTCTTTTCGTGAAAGAGTTAAACTGTCAGAAACAATTTATATGCAACACGTTAAGCGTTTTAATCCTTGCGCTTTTACCACTCTCTTCTGCTTACTCCGCTGACAAGCCACCACCTTATACGCCTGCGGAGTCTTCATGTGATGATGATTACTATAAATCGCTCAAGTCCCGTGCATGGCTGGAAGCACAGCGTGAAATCACACAAAACCAGAATTTAATTTTAAAGCCCGATAGCGTTTTTGAATATACATGCTTTGGCAAGCAAATTGATGAGATGGCAAAAAATGCCGGAAAAGTTTTCAGTGACAACTCTTCCCAGTGGGGATCGTCTCCTCCGGGGGATATGGGGCAGACACTTGATGCTCTTGTTAAAAAACCGCTGGAAAAATATATCGATAAAAACTTCAAGCATAATTATCTCGGGGATCGTGCCAAAAATATTTCCCATTCACCGTGCAAGGTTATGAACGAGGTCTGGATGGAAGCCAAATGTATGAACTTTATCGATGAAGAAGACACTGATGGCTTTTACAGCTTTACCGATTACAGCAAAAATCCTGATAAGCGCCAACGTCCACAAGCCTGCGAAAAAGTTGATCAATGGGATAAAGAATGGAAAACGGCTTTTGATCCCAAAGCCGAGGGCACATGGAAAAGAGATCCTGTCAAAACCTTCTACGATCAATTTGATCCTGAAAAATGCACACAAGCAAAAGCCTTTGAAACCGGTGTGATCGTCTATCGCACAGCCGAGCCAAAGCAGTACAAAGAAAAAGTCTGCGTTGCACCGGGATGTTATTACGAACCAGCCAAGAATCAACCAGCCTCCCTCGATAAAGGCGCGTGCGTTACTAAATAGCCGGACGTCTCTCCATCCTCCTTCATGTTGTAATTCACCTTTTAAACGTGCATAGTGCGTAACACTGGATACGATTTAATCATGCTGTTTTTCTACCGCTTCATAACCCGCTTTTGTGATCGCCCGCTGCGCATTTTATTGCAAAGACGTCTTGCTGCAGGGAAAGAAGACCCTGCCCGTCTTGATGAACGGCGTGGCGTGGCGAGTATAAAACGCCCCGAAGGACCGCTAGGCTATATCCATGCTGCAAGCGTGGGAGAAGCCCAATCTGCGCTTATCCTGATTGACCGCCTCCTGCAAAATGATCCTGACTTACATATTTTGGTGACAACCGGTACGCGCACTTCTGCGCAGCTGATGGCCAAAAAACTGCCCAAGCGGGCATTTCATCAATTCTATCCGCTTGATCACCCGCGGTGGGTAGAACGTTTTTTAGATCATTGGCAACCTGACTTTGTAATCTGGATGGAATCGGAGCTCTGGCCGAATATGTTGGGCGCTATTCGGGTACGGAATATTCCTGCTGCTTTGGTTAATGCGCGTTTATCGGATAAATCCTTTCGGGTGTGGCGTCTATTCAAGCGCACAGCAAAGCACATCTTGTCTGCCTTCACTATTATCCTTGCCCAAACCGATTTGGATAAGGAGCGCTTTGAAATATTGGGGCATGCGAGCATACACACCACAGGCAATTTGAAATATAGCGCCAATGCCCTGCCCTGCGATGATAGCGCCTTGGCAAAACTCCAAACAGATATTGGCAAGCGCCCCGTATGGGTCTATGCCAGCACGCATAAGGGCGAAGAAACCCTCGCCTGCCGCGCGCATAAAACTTTGAAAAAACGATATCCCGATTTACTAACCATTCTCGTGCCGCGCCACCCCGAGCGTCGTGCTGATATTTTAGAACAATGCGCGGATGAAGGATTGAATTTACAACTCCGCGGTGAAGAAAAAGCACCTATTACACCCGATACAGATATCTATATCGCTGACACTCTGGGTGAGTTGGGGCTATTTTATCGCCTTGCACCCATTGCAATGATTGGACGCTCGCTCAGCGATGATGGCGGCGGCGGGCATAACCCGATCGAGGCGGCTCAACTCGATTGTGCCGTGCTTTACGGCAAGGATGTGCAGTATCAGCAGGAAATTTTTAATGACATGGCGGCAAGTGAATCTGCCCTTCGTGTCGAGGATGAAGACGCTCTGACAGATATATTAAACAAACTGCTCGGCGATACAGAATTTTGCAGTCTTTATCAGGACAAAGCCTTAAAATTCGCCCGTGAGAAAGAAGGCGTGATTGACCGCGTCTGGGATGCTTTAGCTCCCTTAGTAAAGGAAGCCAGTTCATGAAAACAAAAACCCCCGCTTTTTGGTATCGTGCCGCGGACAGCAAAACACCGTTGATAGAACGCATCCTTACGCCTGTTTCATGGCTTTACCGCTTGGGTTATATGTATCACCAAACCACAAACAGCGCGCAAAAAGCTGATCTGCCGATACTATGTATTGGCAATATAAATGCGGGTGGTACGGGGAAAACACCCACGGCGCTGGCTTTGAAAGAGCTGATCACCGCACATAAAATTGCTGATAAACCCTATTACCTGCTGCGTGGATTTGGCGGCGGGGAACGCGGGCCTTTGCTGGTTGATCCAAGTAACCACACATCATGGGATACAGGCGATGAAGCGCTCGAGCTCGCAGCGCAAGCCCCCACCATCGTTTCTGCGGAACGCATTGAGGGCGCAAAACTTGCCACCGAGCAAGGGGCTGATCTTGTGATCATGGATGATGGCTTGCAAAACCCGACCATCCATAAAGATGTTAGTCTGGTTGTGATCAATGGAGAGATGGGGTTCGGGAATGAAAAACTTTTCCCCGCGGGGCCATTACGTGAACCACTGCGCAAAGGTTTGGCACGCGCAGATGCGTTTATCTTGATCGGGGAAGATAAGCGTGGCTTGGGCAGTATTTTGCCCGAAGAAAAATCTGTCTTTAACGCAAGCCTTGTACCGGATAAGCAAGATTCCCCTGACCCGAAGCAGCGTTATATTGCTTTTGCTGGGCTGGGATATCCGCAGAAATTCTTTAACTTCCTGCGCGATCAGGCGGGGTTGGAGCTTGTCGAATGCGTGAAATTCTCCGACCATTATCCCTATGCCGAACATGATCTGGAACGCTTAAAAGCTCTGGCACAGGAAAAGAATGCGCAGCTGATTACCACGCAAAAGGACTATATGCGCCTGCCGAAGGAACAGCGCGCCGATATTGCAGTTATGAAGGTTAAGCTGCAATGGGATGATGAAACAGGACTTGCCGAGTTCCTGCAATCTCGGTTATCGTTGCGCGCATGAAACAAATCCGTTACGGGCTCGAGGCTCTTT
>JBFHFW010000125.1:0-4445 GCA_041583395.1 Alphaproteobacteria bacterium | reverse complement strand
GCTGAAGCGATTAATTCAATATAGTTTTCTAAGTTCTTCATTTAAAAACTCACAGACTTCTTAATTTATAAAGTTCCTCTGTAACTGTGTTTCAAATTTTGAAGTTTTATTTCACAGATATCATATACTATGTCATGTAGGGTTATTAACTTATTACATCTATATTAAGTTGTTTGCTACTTAAAAGCTAAATTTTTTCTATTTTAGGTAGCTATTTTATAAAATAATCATTTATTCCAAGGTGATTTGGTAAAAAAATAACTTGAATAGGGTCGGAACCCAGGGCTAATAAACCAAGGAAAAAATAGGACGATTTTGGTGGTATATATATTTAAGAATAAGATGTATGTAAAAACAGCCATGGCGTGTTGCGCTACGATACGGGGATTCAGGCTTTCCAAATATATTTTCAACTTTGTGGTGTTTTTTTATAGGGGGTATTGCAACAGAGATCCTTTTTGTAATTCTGCCTGGCGACGCATTAAGGTCTATTATCCCAATTTTGAAATATTTGCGGTATCATCTCCGGCAGGTCACTGGCTACGAGGCCCATCCCAAAGCGGCGGGCGCATTCTCCGTGAACCCACACGGCAGCACAGCAAGCCTCGAACAGTGGCATTTTTTGTGCGGCGAGGCCTGTAATCATGCCTGCGAGCACATCGCCGCTTCCTGCAGTCGCCAATAAGGGGCTGCTGTGGGTATTGAGGCAAGCTTCCCGTTGTGGGGCCGCAATGATTGTCTCTGCACCCTTTAAAACAATAATAGCGCCCGTTTCATCAGCCGCTTGTTGTGCGCGCACGGCACGGGAACCCTTGATGCACGGGAAAGCGCGCTCAAATTCACCTTCATGCGGGGTGAGCACATAATTACTTTCAAGCCTCTTCCCTGATGCCGCTAAAATCGCCTCCGCATCAAGAATTACCGGAATTTCCGCATCCAGATCGGGTTGTACTGGCAATCCGCCGCAGCCATAGAGCTTTGCTGATACGCGTGGATCAGCATAGTCCAGATTATCTCTTGCAATGATATGGGCGGGAAGTCTTGTGCGGTAAATCTGTACCACGCTCGCAGGGGCAAGGACTGTTACAAGCCCCGCCCCCATACGTGCACAGGCACGCGCCGCCAGACAGGTCGCACCGGTTAGTTCTGGTGCGCCGTAGATCAACGCGTGCCCGCATGTATATTTATGGCTCTCCTTTGTCTTGATCGGCAAAAGATCGCGCCACAGATCAGGGGTATTGTTTTTCATTCTATATAGATACGCCCATCTCCTTGTGACTTCAAATATTAAGACACTTTCTTGATATTCAGTTTTTTGGGCTTGCGCACGGCCTCGGCCTTTTTCGGGATCTCGACGCATAGCACACCGTTTTTAAAGGTGGCTTCTGCACGATCGGCATTTGCGGCCTCTGGCAGTGCGATACGGCGCTCGAAAGCCCCAAAAGAGCTCTCGCGGCGAATATAGTTCTCACCGGTTTCCTCTTTTTCTTCCTTCTTCTCACCCTTCAGCGTTATAGCGCCTTCGGTGATCGAAATATCGATATCTTCGGGGCGCATGCCCGCTACTTCGGCTTTAACCTTGAATGTTTTATCATTTTCGGTCACATCAATTGCCGGAAAATTAACGGTTTGTGCCAAGGCTGGTAGGCTTGCGCCTCCCCAGACTTCTTCAAACATCCGGTCCATATCGTCTTGTAAAGATAGCATGGAACGCGCCAGAGTACCGGGGCGTAATGCAGGGATAGCGGGTGATTGGTTACGGCGGATAAGTTCACTCAATGTCATGGTTTTGTTCTCCATATTAGGGGTTAATAAAAAGAACGCAGATACACAGACTATCATCTCCAAAAATACAAAAGAGTTTTATTTTCTATTGTATTTCAGAATCTTATAAAGCTCAGCTACTACAATCATTGGTAAAGCTGCGATTAGAATACGCCTCCAATCCGCCCAGTCAAGGATTTGCGTCTTCAAAACCGTTTGCAAAGCGGGCATGTAGACAGCCAAAGTTTGCAAAGTGATCATCAGGGCAATGGCGCATAACATCCAAGGGTTTGAAAATAAACCTATTTTATGCAAGGGCTTTTGAAAGCTGCGGAAATTGATCACTAAAATATTTGCCATGAATACAAGGGCTGTAAACGCGACTGTATTCGCGTGTTCGTAAGAGCCTCCCTCAAGCGCCACATAGTAAAGCCCTAGCGTTGCAAAACCGAGATAAGAGCCGAAAAGGGCAAGTGTCATAAAAGTCGTGCGATCCAAAATCGGCTGGTTGATATTGCGTGGCTTCTCATCCATCGTACGTTGTTCGGCTTTTTCAAAGCCCAAGGACAGCGCAGTTACGCTGTCGGTGACCAAATTCACCCCAAGAATTTGTATCGGTAACAAGATAAGCGGCGCACCGGTCAAAATATTGATAAAGACTGCGAGGACTTCCCCGAAATTGGAGCACACCAGATAGCTAACGAATTTACGGATATTGGTGTATTGCCGCCGTCCTTCTTCAATGGCTGCTACGATCGAGGTAAAATTATCGTCCAGCAGCACCATATCCGCCGCTCCCTTGGCCACGTCCGTGCCGCGTATACCCATGGCGATGCCGATATCGGCTTGCTTGAGCGCGGGTGCATCATTGACACCATCGCCTGTCATGGCAACCAACTGATCGTGCCCCTGCAAGAGCTTAACAATGCGGAACTTATCTTCCGGCACGGTGCGCGCAAAAATAATGTCCTGCTCAAGGAGTGCTGAAAGTTCTTCATCGCTAAGATTGGCTATATCAGCACCCGTCACGGCTTTTTCAGCATTCAGGCCGATTTGCCGCCCCACAGTCAATGCCGTATCGGGGGCGTCGCCTGTGATCATGATCACGCGGATCCCCGCAGTTTTCGTCTTGGCAATGGCCTCTTTGACCTCTGTGCGCGGTGGATCGATAATACCCACAACGCCTAGGAAGGTAAGTTCCGTTTCCGCTTTTTCTTCATTTGAAAGATCGGCGCTCCCCAATGTTTTACGTGCCAATGCAAGCGTCCGTAGACCCTGCCGGGCAAAGCCTTCATAGGCCTGCGTAATTTGCGCACGTAATGCATCATCCAGTACTTCTTCTTGTCCATTGATCAGGATTTTATCCGCGCGTTCAAGCACCGTCTCGGGTGCGCCTTTGATGTGCACTGTTAGTTTTCCTGCGCTTTCCTCAATCACCGACATGCGCTTGCGGCTGGAATCAAAGGAATGCTCGTGGATAATTTGGTATGTACTGGCGTCCGGCAATTTTGCTTTTTGTGCGGCCACGATAAAAGCAGCCTCCGTGGGTGAACCCAGCGCCACCCATCCTTCCGCGCTGCGCAGGATTTGTGCGTGATTGCATCGTTGTCCGGTTTCCAATAAAGCTCTTAAATCCACCTGCGCCAAAGGATCAATCGCGCTGCTATTTTGTATGAATTCGCCCGTTGGCTCATAACCTGCGCCGCTGATATCAATGGCACCACTGGCAAGCCAGACTTTTTGAATTGTCATCTCGTTTTTGGTTAGCGTGCCGGTTTTATCCGTACAGATTACCGATGTCGCACCCAGTGTTTCTGCTGTTTGCAGATGGCGGAGCAAGGCCTTTTTCCGCGCCATCACCCGCACGCCCAAGGCCAATGTAATGGTCACAACGGCGGGTAGACCCTCGGGTATCGCGGAAACAGCCAAAGAAATACCGGCCAAAAGCATTTGTAAAGGCGGCTTACCCCCCAGCCAACCGAGAAAAACAACAGCGGTTGTAACGCTGAGGATAATTACGGTTAGCTGCTTGGCTAGCACCGCCAATTGTCGCTGTAGCCGTGTTGCGGTTTCCTCGATCTGTCCGGTGAGCGCCGCGATGCGTCCAAATTCCGTATCCGCGCCTGTACTGACAACAATACCCCGCCCGCGTCCGTTGACGATATGCGTGCCCATCCACACCATGCAACTGCGCGCGGTAATATAAGCATCTTCGGCAACGGCATCTACATGCTTATCGACAGGGATCGATTCCCCTGTGAGTGCTGCCTCATCGGCTTTTAAATCAACCGTATCAATGAGCCGCATATCCGCAGGCACGAGATTTCCACGTTCCAATAAGACAATATCACCGGGAACAAGATCAGATGCTTTGATATCTTGAATTTCTTGATCGCGGATTACCCGGCATTGGGGGCTGAGCATCTTTTTAAGGCTTTTAAGGGCGTTTTCGGCTTTCCATTCCTGCACAAAGCCAAGTATTCCGTTGAGAATGACGATAGCCAGAATTGCTATGGCATCAAGAATATCGCCCAGTACAAACGACACGCACGCGGCAAAGGCAAGGATCAAAATCAAAAAATTTGTAAATTGCCGGATCAGAACGCGGTACCATTTAACGACCTCGGCACCTGCCAGAATATTGGAGCCAAAGCGCTGCAGGCGCAACTGCGCCTCGGCCG
>JBFHFW010000124.1:0-4543 GCA_041583395.1 Alphaproteobacteria bacterium | reverse complement strand
CGCCAATTTAGACGCCGTGCGGGTGCAATATACCGGCGCACAATCCACACCCAGATACATTTTCATCACCGCAATATCAAAGCGGGCAAAATGAAAAAGCTTGGTGATATCGGGATTGACCAGCAGAGCTTTGAGGTTTGGCGCGTCATAAGTACTGCGATCCAGTTGCACGATATGCGCATTACCATCGCCCGATGAAAGCTGCACCAGACATAGCGGATCACGGCGGTTAATGAGGCCGAGTGTCTCGGTATCAACGGCAACGCTATCGCCGAAGTCAATACCGGCAGGAAGATCGTTTTTATGAAGATGAACAGTCATATAGCTCTATTTTTTTTGTTTACGAATGCGGATAACCATAGAGCCTAAGTACGGATTGTTCAATAGTTTTAAAGTCCTGCAAATCTAAACGGAGATCTTTTCTCAATTACAACCTCGACCTCGAATTCTTTTGCTCTATCCCTGATATCTGGTTCAATTGCTTTGAACTCAGGACTATCTGGATCTGTTACAGATATGGTTATTTGGTTATTTTGGTCATCCACATCACCTACACCATTCACGCCTGCCTTACCTGCAAATTCATCCGCTATCGTATCGTGGCACTGTTTAATATCAGCCATAGTCATTCTCCTTGTAAATCTACAGTTACCTCAATAGCAGTATTTTATTGATGAGTAAATGGTGCCCGGGAAAGGATTTGAACCTTCACTCCCTTACGAGAACTACGACCTGAACGTAGCGCGTCTACCAATTCCGCCACCCGGGCACGGTGCAAAAGGATTTGTATCTCGGTTCCAAGACAGAGTCAAAAGATATTCTCTTTCACCCGGCAATCAAAACAAGACCTTGCGATTGGGTGTCTGCGCGGTAGATTTTTTGTGTATTGCCGGCACATTTCATGACGACTTTTGCCCCTGTCAGCTTTGATTTTTCAAGAAGCTCATCCAGTTGAGCCTCAATAATGTCATTAACACTCGATCCGCCGCCCTTAGAGAGATATATCGGCGCCTTATTCGTATTAAACTCTATGACGACATGAGGCTCCAAATATAAATTATCGGGATCGGGCTGATCTTCAGAATAAAACCATTGCGTCCCCGCATTCACAAATCTATTAAATCGATCCATGATGCGCTGGTCACTAATTTGGTTCCTGATAACATCGGGATTAACAAGTGTACATCTTGATGGTCTGTTTTTATTCATCTTACGCCCCCCTTTTTCTTTTTCATAATTATACCTCATGGTTCTTTTTGTCAATAAAATTTTACCCCTGAACACAAAATATGATTTGGCTCTTTTGCCTGCGCATACAATCGGATAGGATAGAAGCATGAGGGCACTCATCATTGATAGCGAGGAACTGGCTGCCGGACTTTTAAAGTCGCGGCTGGAGGCGCTTGGCTACGAAACCGATATCGAACCCTCCAAAGACCATGCGCTTGAAACGCTTAAAGAACAAAATCATACGCTTATTTTCCTTGATCCTGCGCCGCTGAGTGATGGACGCATGGTTATCCAGAAAATCCGCCATATTGTCGGCCATTATGCTTATATTATTTTGCTTTCCGCGCAAGCGACACAAGAAGACGCGGTTAAAATGGGTGCGAATGACGTTATTGCCAAACCCGTTGATCCAGCCACACTTGAGCAAGAAAGCGCCAATGCACAGCGCCTTTTGACCCGCACAGAACAATTAGGCAATACGAGCGAAGATTTCCCCAGTGCAGGTGGCGTGATTTCCAAATCGGCCTTTAATCAGCTTTATCTGTCCGGCCTTGATCGTGCGGAGCGCTATGGTGAGCGACTTTTTGTGCTCTTTATTGCCCTTCATAATTACGAGGACATCCGCAAGTTTGATGGCCCGCATGCCGCAGATTTTGCAGCAGCCAAGCTCTCGCAACATTTGGTGAATTTACGGCGACAAACCGATATTATCGGTCAGACCAAGCCCTATGAGTTTGCCTTGCTTTTGCAGCGCCCCGAGCGCGCAAGCGAGCCAGTGGACGCAACTTCGCGTTTTGCGGATGCGCTGTCCAAAATTCAGGATATGGCCTCCACCCCCGACATCAAGCTCGAGATTACACTTTCGTTGCTCGCACTTCCCACAGGGGCGCAAGATGCTCACCTGTCTTTTACGCTTTGATTTAGGGGTTGTTTGTCTCTCGTAAGATTTATACAATGAATTGCGCTATTCCTGCGCGTCCTTTTAACGATCCGATCCGGCTCGAATATGATTTTGCACGATGGTTTTTTACAGTTATTGAATAAGGCGCTGCTGACAATTGTCGTTGCTGCGGGCTTTTTATGCCTGCTTTCACCTGCGTCCCATGCGACTGAGCTCTTTGATCAATCCTATATTTTAGGCGTTGATGATGTGATTAAAATCTCTGTTTATGGTGAAAAAGATCTCTCCAATACCTACCGTATTGCCAAGGACGGCACGGTTTCGATACCTTTGATCGGTGATGTGATGGTCAAAGGACGCAGCGTTCCACAGGCACAAGAAGATATTACAGCCTTATTGATGGACGGATATCTTATTGACCCCAGCGTCTCGGTCGAGGTCGTGCAGTATCGCCCGTTTTATATTATGGGCGAGGTCGAGAAGCCCGGAAGCTATCCTTATGTGAGTGATATCAATATGTTGGGCGCCGTTGCACAGGCCGGTGGCTTTACCTACCGCGCCAAGCGAAACGAGGTTCGGGTGTTGCGCGCCGCAAAAGATACGGCTTCAGCCTATCAGATGCTTGATATACAAAACCGGGTTATGCCCGGCGATATTATCGTGGTAAAGGAGCGCTTGTTCTAGGTGGATTGTACGCATCCAAATCTTCCGGCTCCTCCAGATACCGCCCCCCAGCTTGGCGGTGCTTCGCATCATGCGGAATTTGATCTGCGCGAAGTTGTGCTGATGTTGTGGCGGCGCAAATTAAGCATTACCGCCATTATGATTATTGGCATTATGCTGACGGCATTGCTGATATCTATCTTACCCCCGCGTTATAGTGCGCAGTCTGTGGTGCTGGTCAATGCAGAGCAAGGACAGGATTTCAGCGGCATGAACGTGGGGGCGCTGCTTGGTGGCGGTATGGGCATGGGACTTGGCCTTGATAGCTCTTTTGTCCTGAATGAAGTGGAAATTCTCCGCTCACGCACACTGATCCGCAAGGTCATTGAACGCCTTAATCTTATTGTTGATCCGGAATTTAACCCGCGGCTTGCTGCTGCTGACCTGCCCGTGCGATCCCGTGGTGAGGGAGCCTTCAAAACATTATCCATTTATAAGGAAGAACTGGATAGCTTGCCTGCTCAGATGGTTGAGGAAGAAATCGAGCTCGTCATTACTGAATTTCTTGAGCACCTCAAAGTCCGTTCAATCGCTGGTTCACATGCGATTGTTGTACAATTTGAAGCAACAGACCCTTACAAGGCTGCAAAAATTGCCAATATCATTGTTGAAATTTATCTCGAGCAACGTCTTGAAGATAAATTAAAAGCCGCACAAAAATTCTCGGGCTGGCTGGATACGCGCCTCAAAGAGCTACGCCTCGAAGTTCAAAAAGCGGATGAAGACGTTTATGCCTATAAACTCGCCCATGGGATTGTGGCGGATGCGCAAATAGCGGCCTCGGGCGAGCCTCTGGTCACGCTCAATAAGCAACTTATTCTGGCGCAAACGCAAAAAGCCGAGGCCATAGCGCGTCTCCAGCAAATAGAAAGGCTTATGAATGAAGGCGGTGATATTGAAAGCTTAGAAGAGGTTACCAAATCGGATCTCATCAAAAACCTCAGGCTTGAGGAGATTAAAATCTCTCAAGCCCTTTCACAGCTGAGCAGCCGATACGGCCCAAAGCATCCCCAGATTATCAAACTGCATGATGAGCAAAATAAAATTAACAAAACGCTCCGGATTGAAATTAAAAAAATCGTTACCAGTCTCAAAAACGAACTCAGCGTCGCCGATGCCCGTATTGACGCTTTACAGCGCACTCTCGAGCAACTATCCGATGAAACACTAAAGGACGGCGAAGACATCATTGATCTGGCCACACTTGAACATGAAGCCACAGCTGCGCGCATGGCCTATAGCGCCTTTTTAGAAATTTACCAGCGCTCGAACAAGCAAGAAGCCCTAAAAGAAGCAGATGCACATGTCATCTCCTATGCCTCGCCGCCCGATGAGGCTTCATTCCCGAATACACCTTTGCTTTTAAGTTTAAGTGCGATTGTGTCTTTATTCTTGGGGCTAGCGATTGCGTTTATCATCGAGCGCTTTGATAACACATTCCGCAGCGCAAAACAGCTGGAGCAGGCGTTAAACTATCCGTGTTATGCGTTAATCCCTGCGATTAAATCACTGAAGCAGACAAAGCTTTGTGATTATGTGATCGAGCGTCCATCATCAATGATTGCCGAGGCGGTACGCACGCTGCGCATGGTGATTAATTTCCGCAGCACGTCCAGGCCACGCGTGATTACGGTTACATCCTCTTTCCCCGGTGAGGGCAAAACGACACTTTCAATCTGGCTGGCGCGG
>JBFHFW010000123.1:0-4570 GCA_041583395.1 Alphaproteobacteria bacterium | reverse complement strand
ACGTGCCTTGATAGAGCCGGAAGGGTTGAAATATTCTGCCTTGGCCAAAATGCCATCCCCCAGATCAAGAAGCGGTGTATTGCCGATTGTATCAAGGATCGAGGTCGGTATTGCAGGCATATATTATTCCTTTTGCAGGAGAGCTTTTATCTCATAGAGTTTATCAAGTGCTTCGCGCGGCGACAAGGCATCAGGATTAAGCGCATCTAAATAGGCTTGAAGTTGAGAAGTCTCCTCGGGCGGTTCTTCCTGAATAACGCTATTGGCGAAAAGCGGGAGATCGTCGACCAAGCGAGTAAGGGCACTGGATTGCTCACCGCTTTGCAGTAAATCCAAAACGGCTTGCGCGCGGTTAATTACGGCCTTGGGGAGGCCTGCGAGCTTACCAACATGAATACCATAGGAGCGATCAGCTGCGCCCTCAACCACGCTATGCATGAAGATAATATCGCCTTTCCATTCTTTTACTTGCATAGAGTGACAGGACAGCGAGGCAAGTTTTGAGGTTAAGGCCGTTAGCTCATGATAATGCGTGGCAAACAAACCGCGGCATTTATTGATATCGTGCAAATGCTCGACACATGCCCAGGCGATGGATAGGCCGTCAAATGTGGCTGTCCCGCGTCCGATTTCATCCAAAATCACCAAGGAGCGCTCGGTGGCAAGATTAAGAATTGTTGCGGTTTCAACCATTTCTACCATGAATGTTGATCGCCCGCGCGCCAGATCATCGGACGCGCCGACACGGCTGAAGACACGATCGACAATCCCGATATGTGCGTTTTCGGCAGGAACAAAAGACCCTGTTTGCGCCAATATTGCAATCAGGGCATTTTGACGCAGATAAGTGGACTTACCCGCCATGTTCGGACCAGTGAGCAGCCATAAGCTTTGCCCTGTATTAAGCGCGCAGTCATTGGGTACGAAAGCTTCGTTCTCGACTTTGAGCGCGGCTTCAACAACGGGATGGCGGCCGCCTTTGATATCAAAGCGCATAGAGCCATCAAGTTTGGGGCGGGTATAGTTTTGTTGCTCGGCAAGCTCTGCTAGTCCTGCGCTCATATCAATCGTCGCTGCCGCGCGGGCGCGCAGCCAGATTTTCTCGGAGAGTGTGCAGCATTCCTCAACAAGCTGCGCAAAAATCTCCAGCTCCAATGCCAGTGATTTTTCACCTGCGCTTGATAAATCACGCTCCAGCTCTGCCAGCTTTGTCGTTGTAAAGCGCATGGCGTTGGCCATGGATTGGCGGTGGATATAGGTATCGGGCTTACCCATCAATTTATCGCCGTGTCTGGCGCTGACCTCGATGAAATAGCCCAGAACATTGTTAAATTTGATCTTGAGATTGTCGAGCCCCGTGTCTTTTTGATAGGTCGCCTGTAGCCCTGCGATAAGTTTTTTGCTCTCGTCTTTAAGCGTGCGGAGTTGATCCAGCCGCGCATTATAGCCCTTGGCGATAAAGCTGCCATCACGCGCGAGAATAGGGGGCTCCGCCATCAGTGCATCGCGGAGCTTTTCCTGCAGTTCCTGAATAGCCGGATCATTGCCCATATCGGCAAGGGCGTCTGCAAAGACCTCACGTGTATTATTGTTGTGCTGCAAATAGCCGCGCATGGCCTCGGCTTGCTTTAATCCGTCACGGATGACGGTGAGATCTCTAGGGCCACCGCGCTCTGCACTCAGGCGAGCAAGCGCACGCTCCATATCCGGCATAGCTTTTAGCAGCTCACGCATTTGCCCACGTACGGGGGATTCTTGTAAGAAACATTCGACGCGGTTCAAGCGCTCACTAATTTGTGCAATATCTGTAAGTGGTGCAGACAGGCAGCTTTGCAGCATCCGCGCCCCTGCACCCGTAATTGTGCGATCAATGGTTGCCAGTAAAGAGCCTTTGCGCTCCCCCGATAAAGTGCGGATGAGCTCGAGATTGCGGCGGGTGGCGGCATCAATCTCCAGATTGGCGCCAAGACTGATCTGGCGCGGTTTATTGAGGTGTGGAGTCTGCCCCTTTTGTGTGCGCGCGATATAATCCAGCAAAGCGCCGGCTGCTGCGACTTCCGCGCGGGAAAAAGCACCGAAGCTCTCTAGCGTATCAACGCCGAACTGTGCTTCAAGGCGTTTTGTTGCATTTTGGCTGTCAAATAAGGAGGTCGGTTGAAGGGTCAGAATGTCCGAGGCTTCAATCTTTTCGCGCAGACTTTCGGGGATCAGAATTTCGCGGGGGGAAATGCGCTCTAATGCTGCGGAAAGCTCGCTTGCGGGGATGGCCTGAACATTAAAATCACCTGTAGAGAGCTCCAGCCATGCCAGTCCCATCTGTCCACCAACTTCAGCGACGGCAGCCAGATAATTATTTTCCCGCGCGCTGAGCAGATTTTCCTCTGTCAATGTGCCGCTTGTGACAATGCGCACAACTTCGCGGTTAACCAGCACTTTCGAGCTCGGCAGCCCCTCGGCTTTAGCGCGCGCTTTGGCCTCGGCGGGTGTTTCGGTTTGCTCGCAAATCGCGACTTTAAAGCCCAGACGAATGAGCTTTGCCAGATAAGGCTCATAAGAATGATAAGGCACACCGCACATCGGGATACCTTCACCATCGCTTTTTCCGCGTTTAGTGAGGGTGATATCAAGTGCTTCGGAGGCTGTGAGCGCATCATCATAGAAAAGCTCGTAAAAATCACCCATGCGGTAAAAGAGCAGCACATCGGGATTTTGCTCTTTAAGCATATGGTACTGCGCCATCATGGGCGTATGGCCATCGGCCAGAAAATCGTCGTGTGTTTTTGGCTTTTGTGCAGCCTGTCCCATAACTTAGTTACTCTGTCCCTGTAGAACCAAACCCGCCTTCGCCGCGCTCTGTCTCATCAAGGCTGTCGACAACCTCCCATTCTACATGTTCATAGCGCTCGACAACCATCTGGGCGATACGCATGCCACGTTCGATTACTACAGGCTCTTTACCATGATTAATCAGAAGGACACCGATCTCGCCACGATAATCCGCATCAATGGTGCCGGGGCTGTTTAAAACGGTTACGCCATGTTTAAGCGCAAGCCCCGAGCGCGGGCGAATTTGCGCTTCAAAGCCCGCGGGCAGTGCGATGGAAAGTCCTGTAGGAATTAGAGCGCGGTCGCCGGGACCCAACTCGATTGCATGATCAAGGGCTGCCGATAAATCCATACCGGCCGATTTTTTTGTGGCATAGGTCGGAAGCTTTAAACCCACCGCATGGGGAAGGGGGTTGAGTTTTACATTTTGTGTATCAGTCATTCGGTCAGAATATCCTTAATCCGTTCAGCCAACTTACGGGCAATCTCTGTCTTGCGCGCGCGTGGCCATTCTTCAATTTTGTCAGAGGACACCAAATATACATGATTCTGATCACTGCCAAAGGTCTTTTCCGTCCCACTGACAGCGTTAGCCACAATAATATCACAGCCCTTTTTCACTAGTTTTGCTTGCGCATTTTCGATTAGATTTTCGGTTTCTGCTGCAAAGCCGATCACAAGGCTGGGGCGATTTTTGTGATTGGAGAGTGTTTTGAGAATATCGGGGTTCTCCGTCAGCTTGATAGCAGGCGGGCTTTGATCTGCACGCTTTTTGATCTTTTGATCTTGTGTTTGGGCAGGCGTCCAGTCGCTGACAGCCGCGGCACACACGGCAATATCAGCAGGAAGAGAGTGTTCAGTCGCCTCTAACATTTCAGCCGCAGAGCTTACGCGCACCACTTTTATACTTTGTGGATCAGGTAGAGCTGTGGGGCCGCTGATGAGTGTAACGTCTGCACCCAAATCACGCAGAGCTTCGGCGATGGCATAACCTTGTTTGCCGGAGGAGTGATTACCGATAAAGCGCACGGGATCAATAGGCTCATAAGTGGGGCCAGCCGTTACGATTGCGCTTTTTCCTTTGAGGGGGCGGTCAAAAAAAAAGTTTTGGATATGCTCCATGATTTCAGTGGCTTCGAGCATGCGGCCTTCACCTGTCTCGCCGCAGGCCATTTCTCCGGTTGCGGGGTGGGCAATGATAATGCCGCGTTCTTTGAGTGTTCTCAGGTTATCCTGTGTTGCTGCATTATTCCACATTTGCGGGTTCATCGCAGGCGCAATCATAATGGGTTTATTAGAGGCCAGCAGCGTTGTTGTCGCCAGATCATCAGCCTGACCATGCGCCATTTTCGCCATGATATCCGCACTTGCCGGAGCTACAACGATAAGATCAGCCTCGCGCGAGAGGCGAATATGTCCCATCTCGGTTTCATCTTTAAGTGACCAGATATTGGTATAAACTTGCTCTTCACTGAGTGCGGAAACGCTGAGTGGTGTTACAAATTGCTCACCACCCTTGGTCAGGATACAGCGCACATGCCCACCGCTTTTTTTGATCAGGCGAATAAGCTCCAGCGCTTTATAGGCTGCAATGCCGCCCGAGATCACCAGCAAAATCGATTTATCTTTTAACATCATAAGCACTTTATAAAAGAAAAACCCTGCTAATGAAAGCAGGGTTTAAAGGGAGGTATGATAACTTTTAAATATTAGTGGCTTGCACCAATTGCGCTTTCAACAGCTT
>JBFHFW010000122.1:0-4577 GCA_041583395.1 Alphaproteobacteria bacterium | reverse complement strand
TTTTGTAAAGCCTTTTGGCGAGTTGGTGAAGATTTCAAAACCGTTTTCTGTGACAGCTAAGCTGTGCTCGAACTGTGCAGAGAGGGAGCGGTCGCGTGTGACGGCTGTCCAGCCATCGCTGAGGATTTTGCAATCATAACGACCAGCATTGATCATGGGCTCGATTGTGAAGAACATACCGGGCTCCAGAACCGTGCCTTCACCGGGGTTTCCGGCATGAACAATCGAAGGCGGGCAGTGAAAAACGCGCCCCAGCCCATGGCCGCAAAAATCACGGACAACGGAAAAGCGGTTGGCTTCGGCGTGGGTCTGGATAGCGTGCCCGATATCGCCGAGCGTATTGCCGGGTTTGACGGCCTCAATGCCAAACATCAGGCAGTCATATGTGACTTCGACGAGTTTTTGGGCTTTGACCGGAATTTTATCGCCGACCAAAAACATGCGTGATGTATCACCATGCCAGCCATCAAGGATTACGGTCACATCAATATTGATGATATCGCCTTCTTTGAGTTTGCGGTCTTCGGGGATGCCGTGGCAAATCACGTGGTTAATTGATGTGCAAATGGATTTGGGAAAGCCCTTGTAATTCAGTGGTGCAGGGATCGCGCCGTGCTGTTCGATATAGCGGCGGCAGAGCTGATCCAGTGTTTCTGTCGTCACACCGGGCTGGATATGTTCGGTGATCATATCCAAAACACTGGCGGCGAGTTGTCCGGCCTTGCGCATACCTTCAAAGTCGGCAGGGTCAGTGTGAATCTCGATGCCTTCGGCGGTGTAGATGTTTTTTGCGTGCATATTCATGGGGGGAGTATAAGCAAAATCATGCTATCGGGGCAAGGGGGATGGTGCGGGTGGCCGGACTTGAACCGGCACGTCCATACGGACAACAGATTTTAAGTCTGCAGCGTCTACCATTCCGCCACACCCGCTTCTGATGCTTGAATATATCCCTGCACAGCGTTACCGCGTCGCTTACGTAGCCTTACTACGCTTCACTCCTTGTGCCTTGTGCAGAAACAAATTCGAGCATCAGATACTCTGATGGTTTTATTTACAACAACCTATGCAGGTGATGCAATGGCCTTAGGCTAATTTCTCCAGAGATTTTATAATTTTACGCCCTTTGGCTGTCAGGGTGAGCTCTTTGCGGCGCCGTTCTGTTTTGGACTGGGTGGCGGCTACAAGCTCATAAGCTTGGCCTTTTTGGCGATGTTGGGAAAGTGCGCCGACAATGCGTGAAACTGTTGAGAGTGACAGGTTTGTTCGTTCGGCAAGTGTTGTAAGGGATATGCCCTCATCTTGAGAAATTTCTAACAGGCATACAGCATATTGGATGGGGAATTCCGGATCAATTTTCTGGAACTCCCTCAGGATAGTCAGCAGCTTGGTCGTTTGGGTACTCATGCTTTTTACTCTTCCTTTCATCGTGCAAGGCCGCGGGCGGCGTGAGTATAATATCCATATAAAAAAGGCGGATAATAGTTTCTCTCTTGCAACGTTCTAACATAAAGATCGGCACCATGCCTAACTCTTTTGAAAACTCGGCGTAAATTGCGCCCAGTTTTCTGTGCTTTAGGTAGATATACATATTTTAAATTCCCACACCGTTCTGCTTGTTTGGTGTTCTTGATTTTTTTGCCTTATGACAACTTTGCGTTGTTAAGCAGGTATAGCAATGGGCTCTTTATATGTCAAGCATAATTCAATTATACTTGAATTTATTTCCATTTTCAAACGCTGTGCAGTTTGTGTCTGTTTCGTGCCGAGAACTCTACTGTCTATGATGATGTGTTGATCAAGTATAATGCAGGGTTTTTGCTGGCCAGAGATGGTCAGGGGTGGTTGGCTAAAGGGGCATATTGTGTTGTTGGGTGTTTCATATGTGCAGCCGCGGATATCACGTGCAAGACGAAAATTGAGTGTAAAACTGGATAGTCCGGAGAACACGGCATGGGTCAGGTTTGCATGTGTGATATCTGTTGCGCCAAAATTGCTGTCTTTGAATATTGCATTGCTAAGATCTGCGTAGGCCAGGCAGCTATTATAGAGGTCTGCATGGCTGAAAATGGCGCTGCTGAGTTGGGCTTCGGAGAAATTGGTACCGCTGAGGTTTGATCCTGTGAAGTCTGCATGATTTAGGATTCCATCATCACAATTGGCATTTTGCAGGTTTTTATGGCGGAGGTCGGCGTAGCTGAGATCAATATTTTCATGAATGGCGCTTTCGAGGCAGTCTTGGAATGATTTGAACATGCCTTCAAAAAGGGGAGTATTATTTTTTGTTGAGAGAATAATATGGTGTGATTGATTGATTGTACGCGTCATTTTATTGATCTCCATCAATTATTGTTACTAAGCAAGCTATATAAAATAACGCTATAGTAACTATTGCTACTATGCAAGTGTATTTTTAGTTGTAATTTAATGGGGCTATAAAAGAGATGGGTTTTCTTGTCTGAACGCGTTATATAAAGGAGGTCATGAGCAAAGATAATGCGAGCATAACATCGTTGGAAAAAGGGCGGGCTGTCATTGTGGCGCGGGTCAAGGATTTGCCGGATACGCCCGGTGTTTATCGGATGCTGGGCGATGACGGGCGGGTGCTTTATGTCGGTAAGGCCAAGGCGCTGGCTAAGCGCGTGGCATCTTATACGCGGCTGGAGGGCTTAGGTAACCGCTTGCTTAGAATGGTGGCGCAAACGCGTGCGATGGAGTTTGTGCATACCGAGACCGAGATTGATGCTTTGCTACTTGAATGTAATTTAATCAAGGAGTTAAAGCCGCACTTTAATATTTTACTACGCGATGATAAGAGCTTTCCTTATATCCTGATTACGGGCGATCATGAGTTCCCTCTTATTACGAAACACCGTGGATCGAAAAAGCGCGCGGGGCAATATTTCGGACCCTTTGCCAGTGCCGGAGATGTGAACAGGACGATCGGTGTTTTGCAGCGGGTGTTTAAGCTGCGTAATTGCTCTGATCACTATTTTGCAACGCGTAAGCGTCCGTGCCTGCAATATCATATCAAGCGCTGTACGGCACCTTGTGTCGGGAAGGTTTCATGCGCGGATTATGCCGAGCAGGTGAAGGAAGCGCGGGACTTTTTAAGCGGTAAGAGCCGTGCGGTGCAAGAGCGTCTTTTGGAGCTGATGCAAGAGGCCAGTGATGCGCAAAATTATGAAGCAGCCGCCGAATTACGTGACCGCGTGCGGGCGCTGACCTCTATTCAGGCACGGCAGGATATTTATGTCGAAGGCTTGGAAGAAGCCGATGTGGTGGCTGTACACGCCGAAGGAGGGCGTTCGTGCGTGCAGGTCTTCTTTTTCCGTGCGGGGCAGAATTTTGGCAATCGCTCCTATTTCCCCCGTCATGCGCCGGAAGATACGGCGGAAGAGATTTTAGGCTCGTTTCTGGCGCAGTTTTATGCGCATAGAGAAGCACCGCGTGAAGTTTTGATCTCGCATAAGATCGAGGATAAGGCGTTTTTGGCGGAGGCTTTAAGCGAGGCTGCGGGGTGTCAGGTGAAAATGACGCTGCCGCAGCGCGGTGCAAAGCGGCGCGTGATAGATTTTGCCCTGAAAAATGCCGCTTCGGCTTTGGCGCAGCACACCGCCCAGCAAATGCGGGAGGCTAAGTTTTTGGCGGATGTCGCGGATCTGTTTAATATGGATGAGCCGCCCGCGCGGATCGAGGTATATGATAACAGTCATATTTCCGGCACGCATATGGTGGGAGCGATGATTGTTGCGGGGGCTGAGGGCTTTCGCCGGAACGCCTACCGGAAATTTAATATCAAGCAGGCTGCAGCTTCGGATGATTACGGTATGATGCGGGAAGTTCTTGGTCGCCGCTTCAAAAATGGTCTTGCTGATGCTGATCGCGGTGATTGGCCGGATTTACTGTTGATTGATGGTGGTGCGGGGCAGCTCTCGGCAGCCAAAGAGGCTTTGCAGGATTGCGGTGTGTGGGATCGTGTCACTGTTGTTGCTATCGCTAAAGGTGAAGACCGCAATGCGGGGCGCGAGCGTTTCTTTATGGATGGGCGTGCGGAATTTCAATTACCACTTAATAATCCAACGCTTCATTACCTACAAAGATTACGAGACGAAGCGCATCGTTTTGCGATTTCTACGCACCGGGCACGGCGGAAAAAGGCGATGCAGGCATCTCCGCTAGACGGGATTTCCGGCATCGGGGCGGCACGCAAAAAAGCACTGCTTCATCACTTCGGATCAGCCAAAGCAGTGGGGGCGGCACGGCTTGAAGAGCTGGCGTCTGTTGAGGGGATTTCCAGAGCCATGGCACAAAAAATCTATGATTACTTCCATGAGGAGTGATTTCAGTTACCCCCAAGTATCGAAATTTTTTTATTAAATAAAAACAATCGCCTACGGGGTTAAATTGATTTTTTTGTGAATCGTGTATTGCGGCAATTTTGGATGCATGTTACCTTCCCGACCATTCAATAACACAGATTTTTTGGTGACGGCTTGGACGTTATATAACGTATTTTGTTGCCGCCAGATTTAACTATAACGCAATAGCAAAAGAGGTGCTTAAAATGTTTCATC
>JBFHFW010000121.1:0-4607 GCA_041583395.1 Alphaproteobacteria bacterium | reverse complement strand
GTTGGCGGTGGCGATAGTGCCCTTGATTGGACAAACAATCTTCATGAACTGGCGGCTGAAACAACCCTCCTCCACCGCCGTGATAAATTCCGTGCGCATCCCGATAGCGTGAATAAAATGCACGCGCTTAAAGATGAAGGCAAAATCAATTTTGAAATTGGACAGATCAAAGAGCTTGTTGGCGAAAATGGTCAACTTACCACCGTGATCATTGAGGATGACAATAAAGAACGCAAAACCATTGAGTGCGATATGCTGCTGCCGTTTTTTGGCCTTACCATGAAATTGGGACCAATTGCCAATTTTGGCCTGAACCTGCATGAAAACCTCATCCCCGTGGATACCGAGAAGTTCGAGACATCCGAACCAGGCATTTTTGCCGTAGGCGATATCAATTATTATCCGGGTAAACTTAAGCTCATCCTCTCGGGATTTCATGAGGCAGCTCTCATGAGCCGTCAGGCCTTTAGATATTGCTATCCGGATGCGCGGCTAAAATTTGAATACACAACCTCAAGCTCCAGCCTGCAGGAAAAACTGCATGTCACTGATCATGAGGATGCTGCGTAACATTCGCAAGCACATAGTGAGCTGCTGCTTGTGAGGGGCTTTGTCCCTCTTCCACACACAGACTTTGATGCAGTTCAGCAAAGGCCTTTTGTTGTTTTTCCGCGGCCGCTTTTTCTGTTAGCAACGAAAATACCTCTGCGGAGATCATGATCGCGTTTGCCTCTTCCTGTAAAAGCTCCGGCACAACTTTACGATTCAAGATGATATTGGCCAGATGCACAAAAGCTGTCTTTACGATGCATTTTAAAATGCGGTACGTCAAAGCGTTCATTTTATATGCAATCACATGGGGTGTCCCTGCATAAGCAAGCTCTAGCCCCACAGTCCCGGAGACTGCAAACGCCGCATCACACGCAGTAAAAGCCCGCCATTTATCCTGCGGGTTGGTGGTGATATGTACCGGCACATCAAGCCCCTGCGTAAGCGCCCTCACCTTTTCCTCCACATGCGGCAATGTCGGAACAACGATATGCAAGTTAGGTTGTCGGGCTTGGATAAGCTTTATGGCTTCGATAAATAAATCGCCATGACGGGCAAGCTCTCCGTAGCGCGAACCAAACAGTACGCCCAAAACAGGTGCATCTGCGGGAATATTACAGTCTCTTCTAAAAGCCTGTCCATCAACACCCTGCAGGTTATTTTCAACCAAAGGATGCCCAACAAATTTTGCATTCAAACCATGCACCTCAAAATAAGGGGGCTCGAACGGGAACAAACACATAAGACCATCCAGAAATTTTGCGATCTTTTGGGCGCGCTTTGGCCGCCAAGCCCACACGGTTGGCGCAACATAATGGATCAGCTTGCCATGAAAAACACCGCGCTTTTTTAAACGCTTGGCTACACGAAAATTAAAATCCGGCAGATCAATGGTAATAAGAGCATCAGGCTGCTGCACCTCGACTTCTGTCGCAACTTGCTTGATCAAGCCAAGCAAGCGGGGAATATGTTTGATCACCTCGGTCAGCCCCATCACACAAATTTGATCCATCGGCAACAGGCTCTGCAAGCCCTCGCTTTGCATCTGCGCGCCGCCAATACCAACAAACTTGATGGGTTCAAGCGATTGATCTTTTAAAGAGCGCATCAAAGCCGCGCCCAGCACATCGCCCGAGGCCTCACCGGCTATCAGAAAGATTGTCTTGCTCATGCTTCTATGCCGATGACAAACATTTTGTGCTTATTGGCAAGCTCAATAACCTCCTCCAGATCAAGGATAAGAGCATTGTCCGCATGAATAGCAATGCCTGCCAGTTTGCTATCCCGTGCCTGTAAGATTGTCTGCGGGCCAATCGTAGGTAAATCCAGATCGCGATCTTGCTGAGGCTTGCAGGTCTTAACCAAAACCCCTTTGCGTCCGCGGCGTTTAAATCCCTTACAGCGCGCGATAAGAGCATCCGTACCTTCAATCGCCTCAACACCCAAAACAAGCCCTTCTTGTACAATGACAGATTGACCGACATCCAATCGACCCAACTGCTGGGAGACTTCCAATCCGCGCTGAATATCAATCATATCGCCCTTTGATGGCTCGTACTTCCCCAAAACACCTTTGGGAGCCAGAAGTTCGGTGGCAAATTTATGTGCCCCGTGAACGCGCAAGCCCTCATCCTCCAAAAAGCGCCGGATCATTGTCAGCAAATCATTATCGCCGAGCGCTTTAATGCCAACCCGCGCAAAAAACTCTGCAACTTTAAGATCGGGGCGAATTTCAGAAAAACCGGGACGATGGATAGAGCCAATCATGACAACATCGCGGATATTATGCGCCTTAAGGGTTTTAAGAACCTTCCCTGCACCGCCAAGCCGTGCCCACATATGGTTGTGCCCTTGCACAAGCTCCGGATCGGCATGCCCCTTAAAGGCGACGATAAAGGGTTTAATGCCTTGATGCTCACACGCCGATACCAATTTTGCAGGAAGATTGCCTCCCCCCGCAATGATGGCAAGTTCCTTAATAGGACTTATTTCTTTGGTGGCTGACATAAGGGGAATTTATCCTTTTTTCTTGCAAACTCAATAATTTGAAGAACAGTTTCATTTCCTGCAAACTCACTGGCGACCTGATCAATACGCTCGTCCAAAGTTGCGCCCGATGAATCAAACAAAACCTGAAAGGCTTTTTGCATTTCACGGATATTGCCCTTATCAAAGCCACGGCGCTCTAGCCCGATAAGATTTAAACCAGTCAAATGAGCGCGCTCACCCTTTACGCGGCCAAAAGGAATAACATCGGCTTCAACACCCGACATCCCGCCGATAATGGCATGATTACCAATGCGAATAAATTGATGAACGGCTGAAAGCCCACCGAGAATAGCAAAATCACCAACCTGTACGTGTCCTGCCAAGGTTGCATTATTGGCCAGAATAACGTTATTCCCAACCACACAATCATGCGCCACATGCGCCCCCATCATAAAGAGACAGCGATCACCGACCACGGTCCTCATTGCACCATCTTTAGTGCCCGGGTTCATCGTCACATGTTCACGAATGACGTTATTGCTACCGATCTCCAACGTTGAGGGCTCACCGGCATATTTCAGATCCTGCGGGGCAGAGCCAAGGGAAGCAAAGGGATAAACAACCGTCCCCGCGCCAATTGTGGTATGCCCGTCAATAACAACATGGGATTTTAGCTCTACGTTATCGCCAAGGGTGACATGTGCACCGACCACGCAAAACGGGCCTATTTTAACGCCTTCGCCCAGGCTTGCGCCTTCTTCAATAACAGCAGATGGATGGATGTTTTTACTCATGAAAATGCAGCCTCGATTTTGTAGCGTAAACTTAAGACACCAAAAGATTCTACGCAAATCACGTATTATTGCATGCTGTTACAATCTTTGGGCTTAGGCCGCAGAATCTTCATCGGTGATCATCGCCGCAAAAGTCGCTTCGGCATGAACAGCATCACCCACCATGGCTTTGCCTTTAAACTTCCATACAGGGCCGCGTGCCTGAACTTTTTCAACATGAATATGGAGGCTATCACCCGGTACAACAGGCTTACGGAAGCGCGCACCATCGATGCTCATGAAGTAAACAACTTTCCCTTCGGCCTCGGCACCCATACTATCAACAACCACCAAGGCAGCTGTTTGCGCCATAGCCTCGATAATAAGAACACCCGGCATCACTGGAAAGCCCGGGAAATGGCCCATAAAATGAGGCTCATTCATTGTTACGTTTTTAAGAGCTACAGCGCTCTCACCCGGTGTGATTTCTAAAACACGGTCAACCAGCAAAATCGGATAACGGTGCGGGATCATTTTCATGATCTGGTTAATGTCAATAACGGGCGTTTTTGTTTCACTCATCTTTCCAATTCCTCACGTGATTGTCTTATTATTAAGACGATTTTCCCTGTTTAATCAAGCGATTTAGTGTTGCAACTTGTTTCATAAATACACGGATAGGCATCGCAGGCGTCCCCATGTGTTCTTGCCCACCTTGTGTGATATCTCTCATAACACCGGATTGAGCCGCAAGACGCGTACCGGCAGCGATTTTCAGATGTCCGGCAATACCGGCCTGCCCACCGACGGCAACAAAATCACCAAGCTCTGTCGAGCCCGCAATACCAGCTTGCGCGACAATAATGCAGCCGCGCCCTATTTTGACATTGTGTCCGATCTGCACAAGGTTATCAATCCATGTCCCTGCACCGATCACCGTATCAGGGCCGGCTCCGCGATCAATACAACTATTCGCACCGATTTGAACATGGTCTTCGATAATTACCCGCCCTAGCTGAGGCACCTTGACGTGCCCTGCCGGATCAATGGCAAAACCAAAACCATCCTGCCCAACACAGGCACCGGGATAAAGGCGCACATGATCACCAATAATGGCATGAGACACCACCGCTTTTTCACCAATTCGGACATGACCACCGATTTGAACATTCTCACCAATAACACAACCGGCCTGCAGCCATGCATCCTTGCCGATGGTGGCCCCCGCTTTGATAATCACACCGGGTTCAATCACGGCACCTGCGGCGATATTAGCCGCCTGATCAATCATCGCGT
>JBFHFW010000120.1:0-4677 GCA_041583395.1 Alphaproteobacteria bacterium | reverse complement strand
TTGTGTTTTTTCCTCTTGGGTCATACTTCCTTCGTCACTTTGCTTATCTGAAACATGCAAGATCATATCCATCTGATATGGAATTGCGGTTTGAATATCTAAAAACGACACCAACGTAGAACCAAATGCACCATTCATATCGTCACGCACGACAGCTTTAGGTCGGTTTGATTTATTATTATCTGATCCCATCAAAACACGCTCCAGCTCTTCAGCTGGCAATGTAATTTTCATACGATTTCCAAAACGATTTTTTTGAATCTTTACGCCAGTAATTTGCGCCGTAAAGAGGGCTTCAATATTTTCCAGCGCATCCCCTTCTTTAAAAGACTGGGCAGGAGAATCAACAAGACTAGGATCGAGGCCATATTCCAAATCCTCCTGAGAGGCGAAAGCAATTGTTAGGCTATATTGGATTTTGGTCGCTTTTTCTTCATTAAAATCCGACAGGCTGTTGAGGATAATGAAAAACGACAACAGCATAATAAATAAAGATAATGAAAGAAAATGACCTGCCATAGGTTTATCATACCAAAAAAACCGCCCTGATACAGAACGGTTTTTCAATTTTCATGTAAAAGCCTTTAATTATGAGAAAGCCCTAATCAAATTCAGCTAGAAGGCGATCAATTTCATCTTGTGAAACGCCTTGCCCTTCTAATTGAGGGCCGTTTAGAAGCGATGCATCACCATCTTTTTCTCCTTCTCCCTCATCGGATATATCCATCGCGGGGACACTATCACCCACCACAGCCAACAACTTGGCTACTTTGTCTTCAATATCACGCAATGTACTTACAACCTTGCTAATGCGCTGTCCTGTAATATCCTGGAAGGAACATGCTTCATATATTTTTGTAATTTCGGCATTAACCTCATCACCGACATTGGTTGTCGCGGCTTTTTCTTCTATGGCTTCACACGCATCCATAATTGTACCTGTCGCCTCGGCCGTTGCTGAAATAATAGCATCCAACTCATCCGTGGCCGTCGGGATATGTTTTTCCTGAATATCCGCCGAGCGCATCGTGCCCAACTCTTTACGTGCATCATCGATAATGCTTTTAAGCGCTTGCAATTGTTCATATATCGCCCGATCGACACCTGCACCACGTTCAACTTTACTGATAACCGAGTTTACAATTTCAACGACCTGATCACGGCCATACCCTTTAGATTGCGCTGATTCTGTCATACGACCTCCCAGTTTTTGACTTTCATGTCCATGAAATTATTAAGATTAAAACTTTAGAAATCCCCGAGAACACTGGAAATTTTTGTTTTTAACGTCTCTGCGTTAAAGGGCTTTACGATATAATTATCGACACCGGCTTGCTTCGCAGCAATCACGTTTTCCGTCTTACTTTCAGCTGTGACCATGATAAACGGCACTTTTTGATATGGTGCCCCCACAGAAGAGCGTACCTCTTTTAGAAAATCCAGACCTGTCATGGGTTCCATATTCCAATCGGAAATAACCAGACCATAATTTTTCTGCTGAACCTTCTCGAGCGCCATGGAGCCGTCTGTAGCTTCATCTATGTTCGAGAAACCCAACTGTTTCAACAAATTTTTAATGATGCGCAACATCGTATTATAGTCATCCACGATCAGGACATTCATATTTTTATCTACCGCCACTTTATTTTTCTCCTACTGGTTTGTGATTCCTCTCCCCCGAGCACCATCACGATTCTTATACTAAATTGAATTTATTAATGTTTTATAACTACACAAAGAATTATACGATAAAATTAGGCAAAACTGATACATATCTTATACCGGAACGATATAATACAAAAATTCAGACAAAAACTAAAGACACAGAATTTATTATTGCGGCAATGCCGGTAGTTGTTTTTGCTCGGCCAACATAATGGTGACTGTGCGTGCGCGCTCCGGATTCATTTTTGCTAAAATCGGTGATAGCTTACGCTCCGACATATTGCTCAGCACCAAAACAAGAATATCCAGATCCAGCGTATCAAAAATGGATGCAGCCTCCTTGGCTTTCATGCCCTCATATATTTTGACAAGACTTTCAATGCGCGCTTTTTCTTCTTCGGACTGTTGCTCTAACAAGCCTTCGATTTTACGGCGCAACTGGTTAAGCTCCTGATATTTACGATCCAGCTCCATTTCAGCCGCAGTTAAAAGCGCTTCACGTGTCTGCAGCTGTTTTTCACGTTGATCCAGCGCTTTACGTCGTTCAACCAGATCTTCATACATCTCCATCTTCAAACTTGTAATACCAATATCTTCATCGCTGGCATCGCGCCATCTATCGTGTGAACCGACCTCCTCATCCACATGGTTCATATTGGCCTGTGCTTCTACATGCAAGTCAGCCCCCCCATCAACACCAGCATCCAGCAACCCATCCTGATCGGGGGCGCCCCCCTCTTCTACAACGTGTACTTCTTCGTGGGCCGCTGGCGCCTCTTTAGCCGCATAAGCAGAACCGGAAAGAGGCGACATGCCTACGTAAAAATCCAGCAGCCTTACTGAAAAAGACAACATAGCCACCACAATCATCATTGGTAATATTACTAAAGGACGCATACTTTTCCTTACTAGCCCCGTTTCTTCTTTGTTAAAGCAGCCAAGAGCTCTTGCTCGGCACGGCTTCTGGGAATGGTTTTTTGGGTTGGTGTTTCAAAATTATCGGCTTCTTTGTGTGATACCGTACTCTGCGGAAAAGCAGGCTCTTCATAATCTCTATCCTGAATAAAAAAGCTGGGCGCATCAACAGATTGGGCTTTAGGAGCTTTCATATCTACGTTTTTCTCTCGAGACTGAGGCTCTCGTACCGATCCTTTTTCAAGGCGCACGGCCAAGGCTTCGGCGGCCTCATTCATAAGACGCAACTCATCAATCAAATAACGCGACTCATCAACGGTTTTTTGTAAGTCCCCTCCCGTTTCACGAGAGGTCATTTTAAGCTCTTCAATCGACTTTTGAGCTTGATCAATATTGACTGAAACATCGCGCATTAATCGCTCGAATTCACCTTTATAACGACGAAAATTATTCAAGCTGGCTGTTAGCCGGATGGCGTAAAAAATCATTGCCGCCAAGCTCATAAGAATAATCATATCCAGAATTAAACGCAGTGTATCTTCCATGTCTTATTCTTCTCCGTCGTCTTTCGGGCGAATATAGCTATTGATTTTAACAGCTGTCCGTCCCAATTTTTGCCCTACAGGACCACGGTACATCGGGAAATCACCACAGCGCAACTCCAGCTCGTCTTCGGTTGTTGTCTGGAACATCACGCGCGAACCAACTTTCCAGTTCAACATCTCACCCAAAGGCAAAATACGCTCGCCCAAAACGGCCTGTAGCTGCACATCTGTTTTATAAAGCTCTTCCGTCAAGTGCGTTTCCCAAATCGAGTCACGTCCGAATTTTTCACCCATAAACATTTGCAAGAGCAACTCACGAATAGGCTCCAACGTCGCATAGGGGATCAGGATTTCGACACGACCGCCACGATCACCCATATCAACACGCAAGCGCGCAAGTACACAGGCATTACCGCTTTGCGTAATTGTAGAAAAACGGGGATTTGTCTCCATACGATCCAGCGTAAAACTAACAGGAGAAAGCGGATCGAAGGCCGAAGATAAGTCGCCCAACATCACCTGCACCATTTTTTCAACCAGCTTGCTTTCAATTGTCGTATAGGGGCGTCCCTCGACACGGATAGCCGGTGTCCCCTTACGTCCGCCGAGCAATACATCGACGATCGAGTAAATCAGCGCGCTGTCCGTTGTCAAAAGACCATTATCATCCCATTCCTCTGCCTTAAAAATCGATAGCATTGCAGGCAAGGGAATAGAGTTCATGTAATCGCCAAAGCGCACGGTAGAGACCTGATCAAGAGACACCTCTACGTTATCACTGGTCAAATTCCGCAGTGAGCTCGACATCAAACGTACAAGACGGTCAAAGACAATATCGAGCATCGGAAGACGCTCGTAATTGACCATCGCAGAATTAATCAGCGCCATCACACCGGAGGCTTCTTGTGCGCCACCTTCATCATCAAAGCCTAAAAGGCTATCGATTTCGTCCTGATTAAGGATACGTGTTTCACCATCCTCGCCGTCCATACCCATGGCCGCGGCCATATCATCATCACCGCCATCATCAGCCATAGCACCCCAGGCTTCCATGGCAGCCCGTTCCTCTTCGCTCATACTTGCGAGCTCATCCGCGTCTGTCGTATCGCTCATCGTGTTCGCCTCTTACCTCAATAAACGTTCAGACGACATTTTTGCCGCCTCCCGTTGGGTTAAACCATCTATCTACGATCTAACCAGCAATTCTCGTGCCGTTTTAAGATTTTGCACATATCTCGATTCATTATAGCATTATCGCACAACTTACAAAAGTGGGTTATACGTTAATAAAAGAACATCTTGTTTTAGATTTCGAAAGTTATCTTTGATGCCCGGATATTACTGGATCAAAATTTCCTGAAACAATACATCTTTAATTTCAACAGGGGCTGCCGCTTGGTTAACGCGCCATAAAAGCTCCATCTGCAAGCGATAGATACCGCTAGAGCCGCGCAAATCCTTAACGCGCAGTTCACGCAAATATGTCTGGAACTGATCAACCACGCGAGGAATAACCGCTTCCACCGCAGGCATATCAGCTGGATTAGCCAGC
>JBFHFW010000119.1:0-4706 GCA_041583395.1 Alphaproteobacteria bacterium | reverse complement strand
TGCCCGTATCATTATCCGCATCAAACAAGGAATCCATTGCCGTGACATCTGTGGAAGTAAAACAGTTTGCACCATTCTCATCACAATAATCAGTAGCACCCACCTGCCCTTCAACATCCAGCTTCAATGTCCCATCCGGCGTCAAATCACCAATACCGACATCACCACCTGCTTCGATTAACAAACGGATATCATTGGCCGTTGCAATCCCCACAGGTCCACCACCGACATATGTGCCCATAACAAGACCACTTGGAGCACCAAGATAGTTTGAATTGGTGCTGCTGTTAAATAAAAGCCCTGCTAGCACATTGTTATCATTTTTTAATAACGTACGTGTTACAGAGGTCGCACCCGCATCCAAATTTGTTACCCGCAATCCGGCACTGCCTGCAACGGTGAACTCAACATCCAAAATATCATCAGGTGTCGCCGTACCAATACCAACCTTGCCATCCGCCGCAATACGCACGCGACCATTTGCATTAGCAATCTCGACAATATGATCTGGTCGATTAGAATAAAGCGCAATCGCTTGCTCCGAGCCAGAACCGTCACCAACCCACCATGTTTCATCACCCGATGCATCACGACCACTTATATATGACGAATAGGTCACATCGGTATCCTCGATACCGGAGTTTTGTAAAATTGCTACAGGAGCAGTACCTTGAATATGCAACTCCTGCTGAGGGGAGGCAATGCCGATACCAACTTCCCCCGTAGGTAAGATAACCATACGCTCGGTGCCCGCTGTGTCAAAACGGATCGTGTCATCATCTGCGCCTTCTTCGACTTGCACTTGCGTATCGCCATCCGCATCAATCAGCTTGGCGGCTTCAACAGAACCCGGCGTGATACAGTTATTACCGGAACCATCACAATAATTATCCGCACCCACATCACCTGCAACATCCAGTTCTAACGATTGATCTCCTGTATCAGGCGTTGTATCACCAATACCAACCGCACCTGCGAAATAGTTCTTTGCAATAGAATCCGCTTGATAAAGCCCCCAACGATTGGTGATCGTACCCACCGCTTCATCATTTTCAATGTAAACACCATAGGCATTATCAATTGTCGTGCCTGCGACATTATTCAACACATCCGCATAGACAGCATAAACATTATTAATTGTCGCCGTCGCCGCAGCAGAGAAAATACCCGCGCGCGCCCAAACACCGTAATTTTGCGCCAATGTCCCAGCAAAATTCGCCGTATTCGCATACGCACTGCCATCAACACCAACCTTATAACCGCTATCCGTTACACCGTTTGGTATATCATATAACAACAAAGCAAAATGCCCCGCCTTATCATAGCTTGTCACATTGCCCGTTGTTGCAGTTGAGCGATTAACAAAAATACCGGACTTGCTAATCGTTGCATCAGGTGTTGAATATGCAATTTCAAGCTGAGCAGTGGGCGTTGCCGTACCAATACCGACCTCACCCGTTGGCAAAATCACTGCGCGCTCGGTGCCCGCCGTATCAAATCGGATCGTATCATCATCAGCGCCTTCCTCAACCTGAATCTGCGTATCACCGTCCGCATCAATCAGCTTAGAGGCCTCGACCGAGCCCGGCGTAATACAATTGTTACCAGAACCATCACAATAATTATCCGCACCGACATCACCGGAGACATCCAGCTCCAGATCCTGATCACCGCCCGTATCAGGTGTTAAATCACCGATCCCGACCGTACCGGTGCTTGTCACGGCAATGCGCTGCGTCCCGTTTGTCCATACACCAACCGGACTAGCACCCGCCGCAGACAGATTTAAACCCGCAGCAGCCGTCGATGCAGACTCCAATGTCACACCATCGGCCACCAAAGCCCCCGCTGTTGTATAACTACTGCTAAGCACACTCAACGCGCCATCAGAGTCATCCGAGGATAACAGCACCTGAGCTCCGCCCGCAGTACCTGCCGTATTATTGTCCAACTGAAGACCTGTCAGAGCATTTTGATCTAGCTCAAACTCGACAAATGAACTGGGCGAGGCCGTTCCCACGCCAAGCTCACCCGTTGGTGTAATGACTGCGCGCTCAACACCCGTCGTATCAAAACGGATTGTATCATCATCCGCACCCTCTTCCACCTGAATGCCAGTATCATTATCCGCGTCAAATATTGAATCCATATTCGCAACATCTGTTGCAGCAAAACAATTTGCGCCTGCAGCATCACAGTAATTATTTGCACCAATATCGCCCGTCACATCCAACGCCAAAGAACCACTAGCTGCGGTTTGTGTCGCGGGACTATTGGGATCAATCACCATCTTGCCACCCAAAAGCGCAAATGTGTCTGAAGCCGTAATGGATACGCTGGACTGCGCATTCGCACCTGATCCCATAAAGATACCCATGGAGCGATCACCCGTAATGGTCGGGTTCACCGCCTGCGTACCGTCCAAAAGGCCAATCGCAAAACTATAATCACCATTACCGGAACCGGCCAAACCATCGCCGGCAATCACATATTGCCCCATAGCCGTTGCATTCGCACCCGAAGCTTCCGTGTCGTAACCTGTTGCAAAACTGTAAGCACCGACACTGGTGTCATCCCACTGCGTGCCCGTTGCCGCACCCGTCCGGAATGCCCCCTTACTCTTATCAAAGAAAAAGCGTGCATCATGTGTCGCATCCGCATCATCCGCAAGCTGCGGAGAACCGAATACAAAATCCTCGGTGGCAACCGCACCACGATTATTCACAACAGAGCCTGTTAACTGGAAACGCCCGGCGTCATTATCCTCTACCTTTGAAGAGATAAAGCAATTATTACCATCCGCATCACAATAATTGGTGGCACCAATATCACCGGTCACATCAAGTTCAAGCGTCTGATCACCAGTGCTCGTTGTATTGGCGCCGATCACCAAAACACTGAGATCAAAAAGGCTTTCACCCGCAGCGTCATCACCATTTTGCAAAACGTCGGAAATCCCCATCGTGCCACCGGTACCACCGGTACCACTACTGCCGACCGAGACACACTGCCATGCGGTTCCCGTCCATCTCAACTTTTGTGTGGCCGCCGCACAAGATAAAGGGCGCAAATCACTGGTATCATCAATATAAACCGTGCCACCGGACTGCAAATCACCCGAGGCAACAACATCACCACCAATCTCGATACCACCCGCATTTAAAATCAGTTCATCCGTGCCACTGATATCAACGGTAAAAGTCGTATCATTTCCGGTGATTGCCGTATTTGTACCCCATGTGATATTTTTGTCATTTACAAGATCAATATTGTCGGCAACATCCAGCGTACTATTCAAAGTCGTTGCACCACCAACCGTCAAAGTGCCCTGCAAGTTACTGTTGGACAAAATATCCAATGTGCCATTGCCATCAATATTTCCTGTAACATCAAGTGTGCCTGTAATCGCCGTATTGGTCGCATTCAAGGTTTCAAGCGTTGTCAAACCATTTGCAACCGTAAACGTGCCATCAACCTCGGTCTGATCCAGCGTTGTGTCCCCATCAACATCCAGATCCAAAGTCACCGCGGCATTATTGGTCACCGACAAACTATCCAGTGTGGCAAGCCCACCAGAGCTTAACGTACCTGTCACCGATGCACTTGCCAACGTTGCAAGCCCACCAGAGCTTAACGTACCTGTTACACTCGCACTCGCCAAAGTCGTCGCCCCTGCACTCAGCGTACCCGAAACAGCAGCACTCGTCAGCGTTGTTGCGCCTGCATTCAGTGTCCCCGTCACATCAAGCGCATATTGCGGGTCAACATTGCCAATCCCGACATTATTAGTAAAAAACAAATCCACACCATCAAATGACCACGCACCTGTCGCCGTGACCCAGCCAATACCATCATCACAAATCTCGATCCGGTAGGGCGAAGTATCGGAGCGCAAGCGCAAAAGCTGATCATTCGCCGCATTACACGTTGCCAGATCAGCTTGCGTCGGCAGCAAAACAGAAGAAGCACCAAGCTGTAGCTGAGCACTCGCCCCCGTCAAATTCAGTGGATCGGTAAAGACCGCACCACCTGTAACTTCCAAGTCCTTTGCAATCTCAACAGTTGCCGAATCCTTTAAGCTCCACAAACCACCAGAAGCATTCTCTGCTTCGGCATAATTATAAGTGCTGACCAAATCGTCACCGGAACGATTAACACCCGGGTTAGCCGTACCATTCACACATGTTGTCTCGAATTCTTTATTCGGCCCCGCCGAAATAATCGCGACCACAGGATAATTTTGCGCATCCGGCCCCGTATCTTGTTCCGTACCAGTTAAGCGCGATCCTGCGCCGTCATTACAGTTCGCATCACCTGTTATACTGCCTGGATCCCACGCACAATAACCGTAAGCCGTTCCCCAAGGGTCTGTCTTGGCCGCCCCTACACTCGCGGGTATAAAACCGCCATTTGTCGGCGCATCCGCCGCCCCCGGAGAAGCATATTCCAAAGGCTCGGTAAAGGTATCGCTATCACAATCCGCACCCGCCCCACGATTGGCAGCTTCAAGCAAGGCAAGCTTAGCCCCGACACTCATCTCGGCCTCGGCCTGCGTACGGCGGTTAACCTCAACCATAGAGGAAAGCGGACCACGCATCGTTGACATGATCCCGGCCCCCAAAAGCCCGACGATGGCCACAGCACCAAAAAGCGTAAAAAAGATATTTCCACGCTCAGCATCGCGTTCTTGCCCCGATCCGGCAAAC
>JBFHFW010000118.1:0-4714 GCA_041583395.1 Alphaproteobacteria bacterium | reverse complement strand
TGGCGCATAACGAGAGTGTGCTGGTATATGAGCCGCAGCCGCAATTTTAGTTTAATCTTTTTTGTGGCTTTGTTTGGCTAGTCGTTTTTTCGCTGTTGCGCTTCCCAAGCGTTCTTCTAGCACTTCTTTCATATCAAAATGCGACATGATGATGTGATCAGGTGAGAGCCCTGCTTTGAGGATTGAAATGGCGGCGTTCACGCCATAAGCGATGGGCTCAACGGTGCAATCCAGTTGTTTTGCGGCGTTAAGTGCTGCCTTGACGTCTTTGGGGCGGTCGCCGATATACCAGATGACATCTTCTTTTCCCGGTGTGATTTTCATTTTCTTCAGGCAAAGAAGCAAGCTTTCCGGATCGGGTTTTGAATGCTTGATATGCTCGCGGAAGATTGTTGCGCTGAAATAGCTATCGAGCTCGAATTTTTTCAAGATATCATGGCCATAGCCTTTGCCCAGTCCATTACTGGCTAGTGCGAGGGGGATATCGTGATTTTTCAGGAAATCCAGCACATCGTAAATACCAGGGCAGGGTTCTACAATTTGGTCAACGTCTTTGCGACGCAGTCTATGGATGGCGCGATGCACAAACAGGCGTGGTTTTTTACGGTTTTTGTAATGTTCCCATTCGGGGATGGCAGGGCCTTTTGCATGGCGCTTGAAAATCCATGTGAAGAGGCGTGTTGTCGCATAAGCCGCGTCATCTAAGCGCTCTAAAATATGGAGGAGATATAGATTGATATGACGCACAGACGTGCCGTCCATATCAAAAATAACAATTGTTGGTTTGGGAAGGCTCATGTTTTGGAGTATATGGGGTTTTACCTGCGGGGGCAATGTGTTTGCTTTAATGTGCATAATATTGGTTATGCAAGTGTGATGTGTAATTCATTTGCCAGTGCTGTGATGCTTTGTTGCAGGTCTGAATCTCCCGTTGTTTCAAGGAGGTATTTAAATAGCGCCGAGGTTGTTGCTGTTTCCTCTGAGAAATGCTGTGGCGCTTCGGATTCGGCTGTTGATATGCTTATGCTTTGGGGTTTCTCGGTATTGGGTTCGGTATTAAATGCAATGTGGGCGGTTTCCCCTTGTGGTTCCTCAACGGAGAATAGAGTTTGTGTGTGGAAACCGTAGGTGTCTTTGGATACGCATGTGATTTTTGCATGATGATCAAATAGTGATTTTAGCTTTAGGAAAGCATTAGAAAATGTTGTTGCTTGTTTAAGAGTGCTCATGGTTTATGTATAATTTATTTTGTTCCTAGAGGCAAGTTTTAAAGCTGGCTTAAAATTGCATTTTTCTCTTTTTTCTGGACATATTATTTTAGTTTTCCTATGTTGGCCGGATGCGTAAGAGATTTAATGAGGCAAAGAAAAATCCAAAAGAGACAGATACTCTTTTGAAGATATGGTTCAATGCATCTGCGTTGACGGCTGTGTGTGCAATTGGTGGTTTTATGTATGCTAATAACAAATACACAGAATTTTATAATGATTTAAAAGACCCGCAAAAGGTAGAACAGAAATGCGAGGAGGCCTATCGTGTGCATTTTGACAAGCTTACTTTGGAGCATCAGCGTAATCCGCAAAAGTATAAGGATGACTGTGCTTCATGGTCTTTGAATTATCCGGCACCTGAAGATCATTCAGGGTTGTATGTGGCAAAATTAAGTATTCCTGTGACTCTTTTTAGTGCCGTGGTTTCCGGATTTGCATGGTTTGGGCACCGCAGACAACACCCTGAGCTAAGCAAGCCTAAAGAACCTTCTCAATAGTTTTAATGATATCTTTGGCGGTGAGGCCTGCCTCTTCATATTGTTTATCAGGACTATCTTGGTTTTGATAGTGATCAGGCAGGGTCATGGTGCGGACTTTGATATTGCCGTCCAGTAGTCCCTCTTTAGCCATGAATTCCAGTGTAAAGGCTCCGAACCCGCCACAGCTGCCTTCTTCGATGGTGATGAGTGCTTTGTGGTTTTTGGCCAGATCGCGGATTAAATCCTGATCGAGTGGCTTGGCAAAGCGTGCATCGGCAACGGTGGTGCTGATGCCTTTTTCCTCTAGTAAATCAGCAGCTTTAAGGCTTTCTGCGAGGCGAGTGCCGTAGGAGAGAATGACTACATCACTGCCTTCACGGACAATACGGCCTTTGCCGATTTCCAGTATCTCGGGTTGCACGGGGAGATCTGCGCCTGTGCCTTCACCGCGGGGATAGCGTAGTGCTATGGGGCCGCCATCATAGGAGGCGGCAGTTGCAACCATATGGGTAAGCTCGGCTTCATCACTGGCGGCCATCAGCACCATATTGGGTAAGCATCCCAGATAAGCGATATCAAAACTTCCGGCGTGGGTTTGTCCGTCCGCACCAACCAGCCCGGCACGATCCATCATCAAGCGCACGGGCAGGTTCTGGATCGCGATATCATGTACGATCTGGTCATAGGCGCGCTGCATAAATGTTGAATAGATGGTGAGAAAGGGCCTATAGCCTTCGGCGGCGAGGCCTGCGGCAAAAGTGGCGGCATGTTGCTCGGCAATGCCGACATCAAATGTGCGCTCGGGGAATTTTTGAGCAAATTTATCAAGGCCTGTTCCGGTATCCATGGCGGCGGTAATTGCAACGATTTTTGGGTCTTGTTCGGCGGCTTTGATCAGGGCGTTGGCGTAGACACTTGTATAGCTTGGGGCGCCTGCTGTGCCTTTTTCCTGCGCACCCGTAATCACATCGAATTTTTTAACGCCATGCATTTTATCGGCAGATTCCTCTGCTGGTGCATAGCCATATCCTTTTTGCGTGATGGCGTGGATCAGGATTGGGGCGTCGTGATCGCTATCGCGGACATTGCGCAAGATAGGCAGGAGGTCGTCCAGATTGTGCCCGTCAACGGGGCCGATATAGTAAAAGCCCATTTCCTCGAACAAAGAGCCCGTGCCGCCATGCATGCGGGCGCTCTCTTCAAGGCGTTTTGCCGCATGACGCAGTGGTGAGGGTAGGATTTCCGTGAATTTTTTGCCAATTTCCCGTGCGCCAATATAGGGGCGGGAAGAGACAAGGCGGTTGAGGTGGCGATTAAGCGCACCAACAGGCGGCGAGATCGACATATCATTATCATTGAGGATCACAATCAGGCGGTTTTTATGGGCGCCTGCATTATTCATGGCTTCATAGGCCATACCAGCCGACATCGCGCCATCACCAATAACAGCAATCACATTGGTATCTTTTTGATCAAGATCACGGGCAACAGCCATGCCAAGCGCCGCAGAAATAGAAGTAGAGCTATGGCCTGCGCCGAAGGGGTCATATTCGCTTTCGGCTCTTTTGGTGAAGCCGGAGAGGCCACCTCCTTGACGGATTGTATGCATTTGATGGCGGCGACCTGTGAGGATTTTATGTGGGTAGCATTGATGCCCGACATCCCAAATCAGCTTGTCTTCAGGGGTGTTAAAGATGGCGTGTAGCGCAACAGTTAGCTCGACAACACCTAGACCTGCGCCAAGGTGACCACCTGTTTTAGCCACTTGTGCAACCATGTCCGTGCGGACTTCGCGTGCAAGCTGCTGAAGCTCTTCATCGCTCAGCGTTTTCATGTCAGCAGGGCAGTGCACGCGATCGAGAATCGGCGTTGTGCTTTCATTTGCCTCTGCTGTTTTGTGTGTTGCTATTTGCGCTTTGCTCATGATGGAGCTGTTGTAGCGGGAATAGTTGCAGGTGGCAAGGTTTTTGGCGCAGTGGTTTGTTTAAGTTTTATGTGCTTGATCTAACCAGTGCGCTATAGGCGGCCTGCAGTTGCTTTGTAATCGGACCAACGGTGTAGGTTCGGTCATCGACTTTTCCAACGGCGGTAACTTCGGCGGCGCTGCCGGTCACAAAGATTTCTTGGGTGTCATCAAGTTCTTCAGGGCGTATGCGGCGCTCGATCACTTCAATGCCGGCATCACGGGCAAGATCGATTACTGTTTGGCGTGTGATACCATTGAGGAAGCGATCGGGGGTTGGAGTGTGTAGTGCGCCATTAATGACAAGGAACAGGTTGGCGCCGGAGCATTCTGCCAGATAGCCTTCAAAATCATGCATAAGAACATCTGTGTATCCTTTTTCTTTGGCTTCTGATTTTGCAATGCATCCTGCATTATAGTTGGAGGCTGTTTTGCTCTGGATGGGGGCCATGTTTGGCGCTTGTTTGCGCCAGGGTGAAGTCATAAGGGAAATGCCTTTGGCCGCAGTTTCGGGGTCAAAATAAGAGCCCCATTCCCATGCTGCAATAGCAAGGTGGGTTTTTGTTTGGTCAATATCTATTCCCATTTGTTCGGAACCGCGCCATGCGGCTGCGCGAACATAGGCGTTTTCAAGGTTGTTGGCTTTTAGAACCTCTTTTTTAGCAGCTTCAATTTGATCAACTGTAAAGGCGCTCATATCCATGCGGATTAATTCGGCGGATTTAAAGAGGCGCTGTGTATGCTCGCGGGATTTAAAAATCTTTCCGTTATAGGCGCGTTCGCCCTCAAACACTTGCGTGCCGTAGTGAAGTGCGTGGGTCAAGAAATGGACTTTGGCTTCACGCCATGGCACCATTTTACCGTCCATGTAAATAAATCCATCTCTGTCATCGAAGGGAATGTTCGCCATCTCTTTTAATCTCTAGCTGTTTGTGGTTATCTAGTTGCATTAGAAAGATAAAGAGTAATGGAAGCAGAACAATTGAGCAAGAGCTATAGTA
>JBFHFW010000117.1:0-4723 GCA_041583395.1 Alphaproteobacteria bacterium | reverse complement strand
TTAGCCGTGTAATTTTTATACTAAAAACAATCTTCTCTTTTCTCGGCATGCAATATTCCCTACACTCAAAGGATGAATGAACTGCATACGGCCTTATTGCGGGAAAAATTTACGATCAAGGATAATCGTGTCAGCCTTGTCGTGATGAGCAACCGTATGGAAATCCAACTCCTTAAGAACGGTAAAGCCACTGCCGAGCGTTATATCGTCCGCGGACAAAATATGCATGGCACCATCCGCATGGCTGCACGTATTGTGCAAGAGCTGGAACGTAATGATCCTGCTGATGAGAGATTGCAACCTTTAGACTGGGAAAAACTCTGGAAGCCGATTGCCAATAGCTATGAACAAAACACCAACCCCGATCTGTGGATTGCCGTTTACTGCAAAAACCGCCTGATTTTCAGCGATGGTAACCACCATCCCTTTTTGGATGTGATTGAAAAATATGCACCCGAAGGTCAGGCTTATGAGCAAAGTATCGCCCTTGCCGAACAAGCTTTTCAGGATACAGGTAAGCCTGTAACGATTTTACAAGACGGAAATGTGGCTCTCAATGTTGACCTCAAAGCGGATAAGAGCCGTTGCGGTATTATTTTACGCACGCCGATTAAAACAACTATTTTTACTTTTTCGACTTCCGCCAAAGCGGGTGATGAAATTAATCTAGCCCAATGCCTTGGAACATCTGCGGCATTCCTGGAAGGAATACAGCTTTGCTTTACGGTTGGTAGCAATAACGAAAAAATACATATTGGCCTGATTGATCCCAAAAGCGATGAGGGAAAACTGGCCAAAGAAACCAGACAGCGCATCAACCGCCTGCGCTCGGAGATCAATAATTTCGAGGAGACCTACCGGGTGTCCTA
Organism: Alphaproteobacteria bacterium; assembly: GCA_041583395.1. Classification (GTDB taxonomy): domain Bacteria; phylum Pseudomonadota; class Alphaproteobacteria; order Micavibrionales; family Micavibrionaceae; genus UBA6929. The sequence continues at coordinate 3,854 of JBFHFW010000117.1, read as the reverse complement.
TCGCCCCGAGAAGCCAGATTTTAATGCGCTCATCACAGAGGCTGAAGAACATGCACGCCAGACTTTAGAGCCTCCAGCTCCAAAGTCTGCATAAACCTAACGACAACTTTAAGCAGCTTTGGCGATATTGCGCAGCACATAGTGCAAGATGCCACCGTTGCGGTAATATTCGACCTCATCTGCCGTATCGATGCGGCAAAGCAGTGTAACCTCTTTTGTGGTGCCATCAGGATATGTGATTTTCAAATTCACATCCTGACCCGCCTTCAGATCGCCATCAATGCCCGTGATGTCAAAGATTTCCTCGCCCTTAATGTTCAAGCTGGTGCGGCTATCGCCCTCTTTGAACTGCAAGGGCAGCACACCCATGCCAACGAGGTTGGAACGGTGGATACGCTCGAAGCTCTCGGCAATGACGGCCTTCACGCCAAGGAGACGCGTACCTTTAGCTGCCCAGTCGCGCGATGACCCTGTGCCATACTCCTTACCTGCGACCACAATCAACGGCGTGCCATCGGCTTTGTATTTTTGTGCGGCGTCATAGATGCTCATTTGCTCGCCGGTGGGGATGTATTTGGTGTAGCCGCCCTCGACATCATCAAGCATTTCATTGCGGATGCGGATATTGGCGAAAGTGCCGCGCGTCATAACCTGATCATTTCCGCGGCGCGAGCCATAAGAGTTAAAGGCCGCGGGTTTGACATTATGCACGGTCAGATATTGCCCCGCCGGAGAGGCCTTTTTAATCGCACCAGCCGGAGAGATATGATCGGTTGTCACCGAATCCGCAAATAGCCCCAAAGGACGCGCCCCGTGAATATCGGCAGTTGATCCGGCGGCTGCGCTCATTCCTTCGAAGAAAGGCGGGTTTTGTACATAGGTCGAGTCGTCTTGCCAGTCATAGGTCTCACCAGATGTCGAGCCACCAATGGCTTGCCACTGTGCAGGGCCTTTGAAAACGTCAGCATAGCGCTCTTTAAACATTTGGGAGGTCAAGCAATCGCGCACAGTATCGGCGATTTCCTGATTGGTTGGCCAGATATCTCTGAGATAGACATTATTGCCGTCCTGATCTTGCCCCAAAGGCTCGTTATAAAGATCTACACGCATAGAGCCTGCCAACGCATAGCCCACCACCAGCGGCGGAGAGGCCAGATAGTTGGATTTTACATGCGGCGAAATACGGCCTTCGAAATTGCGGTTTCCTGAGAGCACAGATGTCACGTTCAAATCGCCATGTTCGATCGCGGCTGCAATATGCTCTTCAAGGGGACCGGAGTTCCCGATACAGGTTGTACAGCCATAGCCCACCGTATTAAAGCCAAGCGCATCCAGATCCGCTTGCAAGCCTGCTTTTTCAAGATATTCGGTAACCACCTGTGATCCGGGTGCGAGTGAGGTTTTCACCCATGGTTTGACTTTCAGACCTTTTTCAAGAGCTTTGCGCGCCACAAGACCGGCAGCAACCATCACATCGGGGTTGGACGTGTTAGTACAGCTGGTAATCGCGGCAATCACCACATCTCCATGGGACAGGCTGTAATCCTTACCCTTTATAGGCACTTCTTTTTCCATCCCGTTATTGGTTAAGAGCGCACCGCCTTCTTCGAGCATATCGCTGTCTTGTCCTGTGGGGTTCACATGCAGCGTTTTGCCCAGATGCACCTCAAATGCGCTGTGCGCATGGGTGAGCGCAATACGGTCTTGCGGACGCTTGGGGCCGGAAATAGAAGGCTCGACCTCATTTAAATCCAACTCCAGCGTTGTGGTGAACTCGGGATCAGGGGTTTTGCTATCGCGCCACAAGCCTTGCTCCTTCGCATAGGCTTCGACCAGATTCACACGATGCTCATCACGGCCTGTGAAGCGCAGATAATTGAGCGTTTCCTCATCAATCGGGAAGAAGCCACATGTCGCGCCATATTCCGGTGCCATATTGGCAATTGTCGCTTGGTCGGCGAGACTAAGATGATCAAGGCCATCGCCATAAAATTCTACAAATTTACCCACTACACCGAGTTCGCGCAGCATCTCAACCACGCGCAGCACAAGGTCAGTTGCCGTAGTGCCCTCTTTCATTTGTCCTGTCAGTTTAAAGCCCACTACTTCGGGGATGAGCATAGAAACAGGCTGGCCAAGCATGGCGGCCTCGGCCTCGATCCCGCCAACACCCCAACCAAGCACAGCCAGACCATTCACCATGGTTGTATGGGAGTCTGTTCCCACAAGCGTATCGGGATAAGCGACTTTGCGGCCTGCATTGTCTTTATTTTCATCATCATCCACCCACACAGTTTGCGCGAGATATTCAAGGTTCACCTGATGGCAAATCCCTGTACCGGGAGGCACCACGCGGAAATTCTTAAATGCACCCTGCCCCCATTTCAAAAATGCATAGCGCTCACTATTGCGCTCGAATTCATGCTCGACATTGGCTTGGAATGCTGTGGGCGTACCATATTCATCAACCATCACAGAGTGATCAATCACCAGATCCACGGGCACCTGCGGATTAATGGCCTGCGCATTACCGCCCAGCGCCACCATAGCCTCACGCATCGCCGCCAGATCCACCACGGCAGGGACACCTGTAAAATCCTGCATCAACACGCGCGCGGGACGATAAGCAATCTCGGTGCTGGAGCGTTTTTCTTTCAGCCAATCGGCGAGCGCTTGCACATCATCCGTTGTCACCGTACCACCATCTTCAAAGCGCAAAAGATTTTCCAGCAAAACCTTGAGCGTATAAGGCAGCTTCGATATATCACCGATTTTTTCTGCTGCGGCTTTCAGGCTGAAATAATCATACTCCTGTCCATCAACAATAAGCGTACGACGCGTTTGAAGTGTATCTGATCCGGTGAGTGTCATAGGTATTAATCCTTTTGAAATGAAAGGGTGAGAGCACATGCTATGTGAGCGCAAGAACAATAACAAAAATCCCCTCTGGTGAATAGAGGAGATTTCCAGCAACCTTTATTTTTAAATGTTAAAAGTTAGACTCTATCCCAAACCAGGCACTGACGGGTGAACATCTGCCTCAACATCCGTATCTCGTTCAGCACCCTCTTGAGCCTGCTCAACTGGTGCCTCTTTTTTTGCAATAATTTCGAAATATTGCCGACGTTGAGCAGAAGCTCTTGCCTTAAGTCTATTCTGAAAACGTTTACTCATCCCCTTTCCTCCTGTTTTTCATGTTAAAAATTACCATTATGCGAAAACTCTTATGTATTCAAGAAAAAACCCAGCTCCTTAAAAAATCCGCCCTTCCATATTTTTGCCACATTTATCAGATAGAGTATAAGTATAGACACATAGAGTGCGCTCCATCAGATAGTCTACCGCTAAAACTGATACCGCGCAGATAGCATATCTCTCTCCCCTCTTGGGTCTATAAAAAGCTCACTACCGTAATGTAAAGACCGCTGTTTCCACCCTGAAACAGCGGTTCTTTCATGTGCGCACAAAATGTGCTACATCTGGAATAGAGTTTTATACGCATAACAAGCAAGGATCGAAACATGAGCATATTTGCATTTCTTATTCACTGGGTGGTCGAGTTTTATATTATGGCGATTATCGTGCAAGTTGCCATGCACTGGCTGATTGCTTTTGATGTGATTAACACCAAAAACAAGCAGGCACAAAAGGTCATGGATTTTCTGGACATGATTACCGAACCGCTTTACAAGCCGGTACGCAAATATATCCCTGCAGTTGGGGGCTTTGACCTCTCACCTGTTGTGCTGATTATTGGCTTGTCATTGATACGCAATGTGCTTATAGGTCTTTTGATCTAGTACGGGGATAGAGTATGACTGACATTATTGATGGCAAAGCAATTGCCGCTTCTT
>JBFHFW010000116.1:0-4759 GCA_041583395.1 Alphaproteobacteria bacterium | reverse complement strand
GTGGTGAAAAATGGAGCGTGCCGAGATTAAGGCTAATGGCAATGATCCAGACAATGACCTCGGAAAAAATCATGCGTAACCCCGTAATCAGACGCACGGGAAAATCGAGTAAAAATCCGGCATCGGCCACGGGCGTACATAGGACAAAAAAGCTCCATGTCAGTGCTGCCACCAGCCCACCGGTTGCTAATCCATACTCCCAGCCAAGATAAGCAGTATATCCGCTTAAAACACCCAAAAGCAGGAGAAACTTGATCAGTCCCTCCCGCTTTGGTGGATGGCTTAAAAGATGCTTGATTTTAGTTATATCGTGGTCCTCTTTTTGTCATGTGTCTATTCTTGTCTTTTTGACTAAGCTCCGCAAGCTTTGCTTTGATTTCTTGCCTGCGTCCGGCATCAGCCAAAGGCCTATCAGGACGATCAGCGGCCATGAGAGCATGCTCGAGATAAAATGCAGCTTCCTTATCACGCCCGTCTTCGATCAGGAAATCACCATAAAAGAAGTTCGGATCAATCCCGTCAGGGTTGATTTGAAGGGCTTGTCTCAGGTTTTTTTCAGCTTCTTCATCGTCACCGAACCCGATCGGCCAACCGGGAACTTGATAATAAAGCGATCCCAAGGATGTATAGGCTGACCCATCCAGCGCATGCGGGTTTTGCTGCAAGGACGCTTCCAAAAGCTTCTTGGCTTTTTCAACCTTGCCGAGCGCAGATAAACCTTTGACGATGCCTGCATCGGTAGAAAGAATAATCCCCTCCCAGATTTTGGGTTCCGGACGATCGGGGTAGGCGGCTGTGACCTTGGCGGCATGTTCTTCCAACTTATGAATGGCGTCTAGCTGCATATCTTTATCAGGCATTTGGTATTTGATCTTCGCCCATGTGGTCTGTAAATAACGAATTTGCTTCGCAACCGGATCTTCTGGTGCCTCTTGCGACTGCACATAGGCTGTTTGCGGTTGGGACGTTTGGTAACTATAGTCCTGCGCAGCACTTAATGATGGTTCGCCAAAGGTGCCAAGTGCCAAGGCTCCGATTGCATAGATTATATTTTTGCTCATTTTAGTTCTCTCCTCTTTGTAAAAATTAAGCTGCTTCTTGTTGTGTATTGTGTTTTCGGGTGTGTTGATCCAGAACGTCTTCGCTGATTTTGCGGTTTTTTTGTAGGCCTTTATCAATGATGAGTGGGAAATTCGCATTTAAAAAAGCAAAAAACCGTTCAGGCCAGCCGATCCGTACTTCGGTTTCGGCTTTGATGATGGCTTTAAAAATGCGCGCGGCGATGACGTCCGGATTATCATGATGAACGCCTGTGCGGGCATTGATCTCAGCGCGCGCACCGGTGTTCATATTTGTACGTACAGCGCGCGGCACGATATGGGTAACCGATATGCCTGTGCCGCCAAGCTCGCGGCGGAGCGCATCGTTAAACGCCTTCAATCCGGCTTTGGCCGAAGCATAGCCGGTTAAATGCGGTAACGGGATCAAGGCGGTCATGGAGCCAATATTAATGATTTGACCAGACCCTTTGGCTTTCATGCCCGGTAATACAGCCTGCGTTAACCGCATCGGCACCAGTAAATTCAGGCGGTGTATGGCCTCATAATCTTGGTCTTCGGCATAGTTAAAATCATTATATCCGGCCATATTAATTAAAATATCGGGCGTGTCATGCCTGAGGCTTTCACAAAGCCGATTTATATTTTCAGCTAAATCTCCGTGCTCGGTGCGGCTGTAAATATCAACTTCGGCGCCTGCTTCACGCAGCAACTTGACGAGCGGAACACCCATTCCGCCCGTGCCGCCGGTGATGTAAACGGTTTTTCCCTTAAGCGGCATGTTTCAATTCTCCTTCATGGGGAATAGCGCGCAGCACATTGGCGAATAGGCGAAATGTATTTTGCGCAACCTCGATAATAGCGGCTTGATCCTCAGGGTCAGTGATCTGGTTCACTGTTTCCTCGAAGAATTTCATGTGGGAGATGTCCAGCTCGCCATGTGAATAGAGATAGGAGAACGCTTTTTTCGGTAGGCCCAAATTCTCTTTCACTGCCTCCGCACCCTTATTGGCGATTTGTGTCGAGGTGCTTTCCAGCATAAAGACCATACCGAAAAATCCGACCGGATTTTTGCGGGTCATATAATCATAGTTATAAGCCACCAGCACTTGCGTTTCCAAATTCGGGGCTGCATTGCGTGCGGCCTCTTTATCACCGCCAGCAGCTTCGATGTCGTTTAAAATCCATTCTTCATGGCCGACTTCTTCTTCCTGATATTCAATGATCGCTTTGTGTAGCCACTTTTTGGATTGTGGCAGCTTTGATCCCATCGTCATCAAAAAGGGCACAGTGTGCGAAACATGGTGATAGGCCTCGGTCAGATAGGCGATATAAGTCTCACGGCTGATATTGCCCTGCATGCCCTCAATGAGTTGCGGAACAGAGTAAAGTTCCTGCCGCGCGGCTTCGGTTTCTTTAACCAGTGTGTTGTAAAAGCTCATTTCTAGTCTCCTTTTTTGCATAGAGGTTGAGTATTTGTTCACGGCGCGGACGTCCGGTTCCTGTGAGGGTGCCGTCTTGAACCGTGAAGGGGGGAATAATTTGAAAATCCTTTATATGTGCATAATCAGGCAACTGTTGGTTGGCGGCCTCAATCGCGCCTTGAATATCCGCATCAGGCGATGAAGGAACAACCAGCGCGCTTAAATGTGGCTGCGCATCACCATAAACAAGCACTTGCGCAATATCAGGTCGGGCGAGCAAAACAGCTTCCACCCATTCCGGTGATATATTGCGCCCGTAAGAGGTAATCAGCACATTTTTCTGGCGCCCTGTGACGGACAAAAAGCCGTTTTCATCTATTTGCCCCAGATCGCCGGTGTTAAATAGCTGAGGTGCGGTTTCACCGATATAGCCTAAAAAGCCGGGATCTTTGATCTGGATGACGCCATCAACAATCCGCGCCTGAACATGTGGCAACAATCGCCCGACGGTACCGGGTTGATCATGTTTCGGGGTATTCAGGGAAACAACTGATCCACATTCCGATAAGCCATAGCCTTCATAAACCGGCAAGCCCATGGCGCGCGCTTGGTGTATCAATGTTGCATCGACTTTCGAGCCACCTACGGCTATAAATTTTAAATCCGGTAACGCGCCTTTGGCAGCAATTTGTGCCATGAGGATGCGCAGGATCTCCGGTACCAGAATGGCTGAATTAGCCTGCGTATTTTTCAAGACATCATGAATATGCGCATAGTTTTCACCAAAATCCTGCAAGCTGGTGAGCTGTATTGTGCACCCCGCCATTAATCCGGCATAAACGCCCGCCACATTTTCCAAGAGCACCGCCAGCGGTAAAATCGACGCATGGACACCTGCAAATTTTTGACCCAAAACATCAACGATGCTGCTGGCGACATTATCCATCGCGCTTTTCGGCAGGCATACGCCCTTAGGGGTTCCGGTGGTGCCGGAGGTAAAGGTGACTTTTGCCGTTCCATCGGGCAACAGGTCTTCTCTTCCCGTACCGGTGCCCCGCAACTCTTTGGGAGATAAGAGATGCGAAACACCGGCAGAGTGGAGGAGGTGGGACACTTGCCCCGGAGAGAAAAAAGGTGGGACGGGCACACAGGGAATTTGCGCTTGCATCGCAGCCAGATCCCACAATACCCAATCAACATTATTATCCAGCGCCAACCCTAAAACCGACACACCGTAAAGCGCATCTATACGGTTTTGGATTTCTCCCGCGAGCGCACCATAAGTGACGCTGTGTTGACCATCTTGCAGAGCGATGCGTTCAGCAGGATATGTTTTTATATGATCTATCAAATTTATCATGACTTATCCGATAAAAAAGGTTGGCAGGATATGATGCTCTTGAAGATACTCGGAAAATTCGATCAGCGGCAGAGCCATCAGCCACCATATGGCATCCATAAAAGCTTTACCGATATAGCGTGGATTGATTTCGATAACTTGCGGCGCGGTGTAATGACTGAAATTAGGGATTAACGCGCGGGTTTTTTTCTTATAAGCGAGGAACTCGTCACCGAATTTTTCCTGTAAAAAGGCTTGCTCTCTTTGAATTAAGCCACTGTAAAGGATCACAAAAAAGAGCGGCAAACCAATTATAACACTTAGATGATTGGACATCAGCGCAACGCCGGTAACTCCCAAAAGCGTGAAGAAATAAAGCGGATTGCGCATAATCGAATAAATACCGTGAGTCACCAGCATTTCATTTTTAAAGCCACCTAAAAAGGCAGTGGCATAAATCCGCCCTATAGCGCAAAGCGCGACCAGAACAGTCCCTGTTAATTCGAATATTTCATGATATGGCGTTTCCTCCGGCCAATACTGACGCGATAAAAAAACCGTGCCTATTGTGAGCGCAATCGCAACTTTAGACCCGAGCATTCTGTTCTTGTTAAGAGATTTAGCCATTCTTTATATATTTCCTTTGGTTTGTGTTATCGCGTAGAACATTTGTAATGAAGGCGGGGTAGCAGACGCGGACGGCAATCCTCGAATTCTGCGCCTAATCGGCGTTGCAGATTTTTATATCCTTGCGCAACAGAGCCGGAGATCACATGTGGCTGGGTATCGTAGTATGTTCCCCAATCCTCGCCCTTTGATAGCAATAATGCAGGATTGGCTTCGGTATGACGCTTGGGCTGTAAACCCATCTGCCGGAAGCGCTGCTCCAGAAAATCTGTGCTGGTGACAACAGCTTGTGTAAAGCCCTTGTAATTCAG
>JBFHFW010000115.1:0-4777 GCA_041583395.1 Alphaproteobacteria bacterium | reverse complement strand
GATAAAGTTCACCCTCATTAAACCAAATGAGTAAAACGTGAAGAATTCAACAGAAAAAGCATTAATAGCAGCCGGTTTTTTATGCGGTGCCTTCATAGATGCAGGAAGCGCCTTGTGGGAATTTCAAAAACTCAAAGAAAAGGAAGCAGTCTTTAATCAAAAACAAGAACAGGCAATACAAACACATTTATACGAGCGCACATGCTTCCAGAACACAAAACAGCAACAAGCCAACATACTTGCGACAAATGCTCTAAAAGCTGTGACAGGACAAACACAAAACAGCAAACTCGCTTTTCAAGAAGCTTTAGCAGTAACAGACCTAACAGTAAGCATAAATGAAATAAAACTATGCGCGCAAAACATGAAAAAATTGGCACAGGTCAATTTTGAACAAAATACGGACAGAACCAAAAATATACTTTTGTATATATTCACAATCAGCACAGGTCTATTCGGCGCAGCTTCTGTTTTTGCCATAAGCGCCTACAAGGAGAGAAAAACCGAACACCAGAAAAGCTCTCCCACCCGACCAGAGATCAATCATTAAAGCGATTACTTTTAATGGAGGTCTGTGCAATTCTACTATTGGCGCCATCACCACGCGTCCCAATAGCTACAGGAATACCTTGACGCTCTTGAAAAGCCTGCGAAACATTTTTCCAACTTATTTTTTTTACCGCATCACCTGCGACTTTTTGAATCAAATCCTTATCGGCATCACTCATCTCGATCGGATCAAGGCTACCTTTCTCCTCAATCTCCAGCGCCTGATCCAGCGTCGGACTTACCTCCAAAAATAAAACATCATCAATCCAGCCCAGCTTAATCGGCTGATTAATAATATAAACAGGCATGCCAATCTCTGCCATATCATACAGCTTTACAATAGCCTCGGGATATAAACGGATACAGCCCGAACTTACCCGCCGCCCGATCCCGAACGGCCTGTTCGTGCCGTGAATAGCATACTCCTTCCACCCCAGATAAAGCGCATGCGTCCCCAAAGGATTATCATCACCAGGATATACAATTTTCGGCAATTCAGGATTTTCTTCACGCATCCGCTTGGTAGGCATCCAAACAGGTGCTGCTTGTTTGCGTATGATTTCTGTGCGCCCCGAAGGAGTTTCCAGCCCCTCGCGCCCGACCCCAAGCGGAAAACTCCCGGGGGCATCATCGCCGTTCACGTAAGCATAAAGCCGCATCTCCGGCAGATTAATGACCAACCCTTCACGCGGCGCATCGGGCAGCAAATGACGGGTCGGCAAGATAAGAGCCGTTCCCTCACCCGGTATCCACGGATCGACATCCGGATTGGCTGCACGCATCTCGACAAAACCAAGATTATAATCCCGCGCAAGATGCACAAACGTATCTTCATATGCCGCCGAATAAACTATTTGATCACCGATATAATCCAGCTCATACCCCGCCAAGGCCGTTTTATGCGCCACGACCGTCATTGCGAGCGTAAGCGAAGCAATCCATGTGAGGCAAAATAGATTGCCACGTTGCCAGAGCTCCTCGCAATGACGAAGAAAAGAAAAAACCATAAAAAAACCTACGCTACTTATTGCATCCGTTGCTCAAGTCCCTCAACCACCTTGTCTAAAAACTGCTGCGTGGTCAGATATCCCTGATCTCCACCCACCAGCAAGGCAAGGTCTTTAGTCATATAGCCCGCTTCGACGGTTTGTACACATACATTCTCAAGTATGTCGGCAAAATCCACCAAAGCGTCATTCCCGTCAAAGCGTCCACGGTACTTCAGCCCTTGTGTCCATGCGAAGATCGAGGCAATCGGATTGGTTGAGGTTTCCTTGCCCGCCTGATGCTGGCGGTAGTGACGCGTCACGGTGCCATGAGCAGCTTCAGCCTCCACACATTTGCCATCCGGCGTCAGCAAAACAGAGGTCATCAACCCCAACGAGCCAAAGCCCTGCGCAACAATATCGGATTGCACATCGCCGTCATAATTCTTACAGGCCCAAACAAAGCCACCTTCGGATTTAATGGCCTGTGCAACCATATCATCGATCAAGCGATGCTCGTACCACAACTCACGTTTATCAAATTCGGCCTTGAATTCTTCCTCGAATATGCGTGCGAAAATCTCGATAAAGCGCCCGTCATATTGCTTGAGGATTGTATTTTTTGTCGACATATAAACCGGATAATTCTTCGCCAAACCATAATTAAAACACGCCCGCGCAAAGCCCTCGATCGAAGCATCCAGATTATACATCCCCAGCGCCACACCGCTTGAGGGGAAATCAAAAACCTCATGTCTTTCAACTGTGCCGTCCGCACCTGTAAAAACCAGCTCCAACTTCCCAGGCTGATCAATTTTCAAATCCGTTGCCTTATATTGATCACCAAAAGCATGACGACCAATGACAATCGGCTCTTTCCAGCCTTGCACGTATTTTGGCACATTAGAGGTCGTAATAGGCTCACGAAAAACCGTACCACCCAAGATATTACGGATCGTTCCGTTGGGGGAACGCCACATTTTCTTGAGGCCAAATTCCTCAACCCGCGCTTCATCCGGTGTAATCGTCGCACACTTCACACCCACACCGTGCTCTTGAATGGCATGCGCCGCGTCAATTGTAACCTGATCATCGGTCGCATCACGGTTTTGGATCGAGAGATCAAAATATTTTAGATCAATATCCAGATAAGGCAAAATCAGGCGCTCCTTGATAAACGCCCAGATAATGCGGGTCATCTCATCACCATCAATTTCAACAACCGGATTTTCAACTTTGATTTTTTGCATGCCAATACGCTCCATAATATAAATAATCAGGGGCGTATTATATGTATGGACAACGCCCCGTGTAAAGCCTTGCCGAAACAATAGTTTCACCACAAAATAAGTTCAGACAATTTCCAAAGAATATCTCAAGGGACGATCAAATCCATGAGCATTATTACTCATCAGAAAATCACTGTAACAGCTTTCTGGCACTAGAAAATAGTTGGTGCACCCGGTTGGTGGGTTAGCTGGCTATTGAGCATATAATAAAACACATTTGGTAAGGAAGATTTACCATCAATATACGCATTCAAAGCCCTAAACTCTTCCCTGAATTGATCTGACATCTCCAAAGAAAAAATATATTCACGCACAGCCTCAGCATCAAAAACAAGACCATTACGATCCGCAATAAATTTGGATTGCGTCAAAAAGCGCTCAACTGCTTTAGCACGCTTCTCCGCAAGAGATGAGGCAAAACGTTGTATTCTGAACAATAATCCTTCCTCGAAAACTGGCCATAAACTTGCACATGCTGGAACAATACGGAGTTTTCCCTCATGCGGATAACCAGACAACACATGATATTTTATCATCTCGGCCATGCTTTCCCTTGGATAATCCGCATCCTTATACAATGGAGAAGTCAAAAGAGCAAAATGCCGCCCCTCTTTCACACTTTGCGCAACAGCACGCCCCCAAATGGGACGCAAATCGGAGTAAAAAGCACCATCCACTGAAGATAATTGATGATCAATCCTGTGCCCCTCCTCATGCCAAAATGTTTGCTGCCAAGATGCAGTAAGCACATCCGTTACCACATGGACGGCACGGCTATCCAGTTGATAAAAACCACCAATAGAGTCCTCTTTAGGATAAAGCTTTATGATTTCTTCTTTAGATCCAAGTATAATCGGGTGTGGTTGCTCTAGTAAAAGCGTCTGATACATAGGCGATGCAGCTTCAATCGTATCAATAAGACTATTGAGTAAATAATCTCGCCTCTGAACTTCAGAATGGCCAACCACAGTCGCGCAAGCAGACACGTAAGCCTCTATATCTACCCTATTATAATTTCGCATAAAGCGATCGTAGCAAAAAGTTAAAAATTACACAAATAACTTATTCACCCAAGAACCCGCCAGATTGCATATCCCACAGTGAAGCATAGATCCCACCCTGCGCGCGTAGCTCATCATGCGTGCCATCTTCGACAATTTTTCCATCTTCCATCACAATCAAACGATCCAGATGCGCGATCGTTGAAAGGCGGTGCGCAATCGCGATCACGGTTTTGCCGACCATCAATTCCTTTAAACTCTCCTGTATCAGCTTCTCGCTTTCGCTATCCAGCGCGCTAGTCGCTTCATCCAAAATCAGGATCGGCGCATCTTTGAGGATCGCACGCGCAATCGCAATTCGCTGCCGCTGACCGCCGGAGAGCTTAATACCACGCTCGCCGACTAAAGTTTCATAACCTTGAGGCAGCTGCGCAATAAACTCATCCGCATGCGCACGCTTGGCGGCCTCAATTACTTCTTCATCACTGGCCTGCGGGTTGCCATAGCGGATATTATCCATCAGCGAACGATGAAACAAAGTCGTATCCTGCGGGATCAAAGCGATATTGCTGCGCAGTGCGTACAATGAAGTGTCGTGTAATTTTGTGCCATCACATGTCACGCTGCCTTCATAGTCTTCATAAAAACCCATCAACAACCCCACAAGTGTGCTTTTCCCGGCGCCCGAATGTCCGACAATGCCAAGACGCTGGCCTGCTGGAAGTGTAAAGTCTGGGATATCCAAAACGTTATGATCCGTGCCATCATAACAAAATTGCAGCTTTTGAATCCGCAGCTCTTTTTGAAGATCCAGCTTATCCTTTCCACCTGAGCGCTCTGTATCCAACCCATAATATAAGGCAACGCCCTCTTCCATATCACTCATGCTTTGTTGGATCAGCAGCAAAATACGCCCGATACCTTGCGTAAATGAATTGACCTCGAGAATAGT
>JBFHFW010000114.1:0-4817 GCA_041583395.1 Alphaproteobacteria bacterium | reverse complement strand
GCCCAAAACACGGTCACTGGTAATTTCAGGCCATTTTTTCTGCGGGTTTTTGAAAACGTTAAAGTTCACATTCGCCCCCGTAATCAACTCTTTATCACTATCATATGCAACGTAAGGCGTCAGACGGAAATTATCGTGCCGGTAATTCAAATTTAAACGCGAGTTGGTATATTTATTCTCCGGGCGGTGATCAATAGAAAAATCCGTCATAAACCGATCTGTTGGCTGATAGCTAACTTGGGAAAAATAATGCTGTACACCGCTATCAGGCTTCATCTCGTACGTCAGACCACCGCGTGCCAAAAATCTGCGCCAGTTTGCCCGCACTGAAAATGTATCTTCTATACGCGTATCACTTGTTGCAGAGCCAGAAGACGACGCATCTTCATAAAAAATATTGTTACTCACACTATAGCGCCCATACTGCGCCCCCGTTCCCAAAGAACCGGAAACTCTGGTGTTTCCCTGCTCATTTTGATTATATGACGCATTGGCAAGAACATTGGTTTTTACACCGAAAATTTCTGCAAATTTGCGCTGGGCACTTCCTGAAAGGCTTAACGTCTGGACATTTTCAGTATCGGTTGAGTTTTCTGAAAACCCGCCACCTCGCACAGTCGCAGAGCTACGCATATCCCACTTGGCAATTGACCGACGGGCGCTCATCGCTAAAGCTGCGTTTCCTTCTTCATCCATACTAGTGTTTGCATCAATAAGTGTGGTTCCCCAAATCGTTGTCAGACCGGCACCGACAAACAACTTCCGCGTATCATCGATCGAGCGCGACCGCAGCCCGGCATACGCCAGTGTATCGCCTATAAAGGTATTATAACGACCAACAAAATGCGGTTGATCCTTATCAACATCATCAATTTCAGTTTGACTATACGTCCGCGTATCATTGAAAGTCAGCGCGATATCATACGTGTTTTTCTGCGTTGCCAGCAAAGAAGCCGTAACCGGAATAGAAAGAAGTTCACTGCGAATTTCACCCTGCGGCCCGTAAAAGAAAATCTCGAAATCGTTATCACCGGCAAACAACAAAACATCATCAAAATCATAACGGCCATCATCATCAATGATTTGCGTATCAACCAAAATGTCGTTGCGGTAAAGTTCGACATCCCATCCAGGCAACGCATCACCATTAATACGTGTTTTTTCAAAGTCCGCATTGACAAGCGGGTTATTATCTACCCGAAAGCCCAGTTCCTGCCCGACGCTACCTGTCAAAGGCAAGCGTGGGCCATCTGTATCACCAAAAACATAAGAGCGCGCATGCAATGGCCCCAACAAATCAGGATTTTCACTGCGCTTGAATAAACGCACGGTAGCACTGCTCAAACCCTGCGCATTGTCCATATTAGCCTGCATATAGGCCTGATGCTTCAAAGCTTGTCCTTCAACAGCAAGATTGAGTGTCTTGCGGGTTGTTGTCTCTCCCGTATCGGGGCGGCGGTAGCGTGTCCCCATATTTACAGCCGCCGTGTTCATATCCAGCCATTTATAATCGGCCTCGTAACGCGGCAAAGTCGCCAGATTACGCGAATAGCCCAAACCAATTTTCTTCTTCAAACGTGCATTACGCGCCACTTCTGGCAGTGGATACGAACTTTCAATAAATACATATTGCTGCGCCAGATCATAGGATAAATCCATAGAAAGCCATTCACCCAAAACATCACTTTGTACAAAAACCAGATCGCCATCTTCATAAATGTCATCGGGCGAGATCACATAATCTTTGCCCCGTGCCTTAACGTGCCGTGCGGGTATATCAATCTCGAAATCCCAGTCCTCACGCAAAAACCAACCCGATCCGGTTTGCGTTTGGGGATCGTAATCAATGGCCAGATCCAAAACAGCAACCATATCCTCAAACGAGAAATAAATCTGACCTCTTTGTTTCAAAACATAAAGATCATAATCAAAAATATAAGTGCCGAATTTCGGACGAAGCAACAATGTTTCCCCATCAGGAATAGAAGACAAAATCTGATCGGCTTCTGCCGCTTCTTTTTCAGCCTCACTCAGCAGATTAGCTTCATATGCCTCATAGCGCTCCAGATTTCCCCCGACACGATCAACAAAAAGCGCAGCAAACCCCTTCAGCTTATCATGCTCCAGACCTTGCTCCGTGCGCGCCCAGGCATGCTCCAGCGGTGCGATCAAAAAAACCACAACAAGCATAAATCGCAAAAGAATGGTAAAAGAAAAGAACATCAAACCAGAATAAGTGATTGATTAAAAACAAGAAACAGAGCGAAAAAAGAATAAATATGCCCTGACGCGCACCCTTATCATACGAGAAACAGCATGTCTTTCATACACAAAATTACCCACAGCCATTGTGTTTTTGCTAAAATTTGCCGAAAAATGTTGCAAAAATGCAACACAAAGGCAAAGAAATATTATTTTTGTGTGAAAAGAGCGGCGTTAATAATGATTTAACCTTTTTATTGTGATAATGGTATCTCAAGTAGAGCATAAATCGATGAAGTTGGAAGAGGTAGTAACCGCTGCAATAATCGAACAAACTTTATACTCTATCAACACAATTAAAGAAGGAGTCTTTAACGATGAAACTTACCAGAACGATGAAATACCTATCGCTCGCGGCTGCCTCTTCGGCACTGCTCGTTGGTGCTAACCCCGCGCAAGCGCAAACAGAATCAGTTAATATTAACCTGACTGTACAAAACCAGCTCACAATAGCAGAAACATCTTCCCTGAACTACGGCACAATCGTTGCCATCGGTGATACAGCCGGTGCAGCCGTTGCGACAATGGTCATGGGTACAGATGGAACACTCAGCGTCCCTGCTTCTGGTGGTGGTACAGCGTTGATGGCAATCGTAGACTCCGCTGCGGCGACAGCCTCACAAATTACAGTGGCTGATGGTGCGAACGGTGCAACGATCAACATAACAATTACCGTAACAACTGAACCAACGGATGGCACGCACGTACTTGACGTGACAGCACTTGCAACAAGCTGGAACGGCGGCGCAGATTCAGTGCAAGCTTCAGGTGTAGGTTTTACACAAACATATGACAGCGCATTCGGCGGTGGTACAAATACGCTTGATATCGGTGCGACGATTGCAACACAAACCGCAGTCATAACACCATATAACGATGCTGCTTATGCCGGTGCTTTTGACGTTGTCTTTTCTTACTAGGCACGCATAAATTAATTACAGTTTTTAAAACCCCGCTCGCGCGGGGTTTTTCTGTGTGGTCACAATTGCAATCAGCCTTTTTCTATGCCCATGAATATGTTATAGCTGAGGGAGTATTTAAAGGAGGTGTCGGTCAAAATGGTTAGAATTTTTCTTATAATCTTTAGTCTGGTTTTTTGCAGCACCTTTTTTGTGACACAACCAGCACAAGCGCGCATTGATATTTTGCCCCGCAAAATTGTAATGGAACCACGGGATCGCAGCGCAGAAATTACAGTTCTTAATTTATTTGATAAATCCGGCACGTTTCGCGTTGATATCATTTATTACCGTCAAAATGAGGATGGCAGCTACACGGAAATTGACGAGCCACTTGACCCGAATTTTGATCCCAAAACAGCCGTACGCTACTCACCACGGCAATTTGTCCTCCCCCCGGGTGGACGCCAAAAAATTCGCTTATCACTGCGCAAACCCGCTAATCTGCCCGAGGGCGAATACCGTTTTCATGTCAAAACACTACGATTCGCCGAACT
Source organism: Alphaproteobacteria bacterium (assembly GCA_041583395.1). Lineage (GTDB taxonomy): Bacteria > Pseudomonadota > Alphaproteobacteria > Micavibrionales > Micavibrionaceae > UBA6929. The sequence continues at coordinate 1,099 of JBFHFW010000114.1, read as the reverse complement.
GGATGAAGCACCTCAGGAAATTCAAACAGAAGGCCCCGCCGTTAGTATGAAAATGAATATAGGCGTCAGCATCCCTGTCGTTATTCGCCATGGCGGTAACCTCAATGTTCAAGCCAAGCTAAGCGATGTAACGCTAATCCCCCCCCATCAAACCCGTGATGGTGAACATGCGGCACTACAATTCACAATCAACCGCTCTGGCAATAAAGGGATGCTCGGCACGGTAAGGGCTTTTTGGCAGCCTAAAGGAGAAGATGAAAGAGAAATCGGTCTCGTCAACAATATGAATGTCTTTTCCGAGATCACAAAACGCAAGGTTAATCTATCACTCAGAGAATTCCCACAAGGACCAGGCACAATCCGCTTGATCTATACGGATGATTTCTCAAATACCACTTTTGACGAGATTATTTTACAGCAGTAAATGTTACAATGCCTTAATCCCATCGCGAACAGAACATTCAAAGCTGCAACATTTGCAGTTCTTTACGGCGCTTTCGTATCTTCGCCAGCTACTGCACTAACGCTGGACACAACGCAGGCACTGTTTTTTGGCACAATCGTTATGCTGGACGTCAATACTCAAAGCATTATCACAGTTAATTCAGCCGACACCGGATACAGCGTCAACGCCAACACCTATGTTGTGGATGCACCCGCACGCGGTGAATACACCATCACCGATGCAGACCCGAGCAGCGCTTACACCATTACCTTCCCTGCCTCTGGAACTCTCATCGGCCCTGGTGGCAGCTGGACAGTTGATACATTTACGACCTCGCCCGGATCACTCATCACAGATGGTGCGGGCGAAGACACATTTTTCATCGGTGCAACGGCAACGTCATTGGGTAATGGAACCGCTTACCCTGACGGAAATTATACGGATAGCATCGATATTACGTTTAATTTTTAGGAAAATTTGGAATTCAAGAAAATAATCCTCCGATTTTCCCCACGAATATACACAAAACATCCCCAGCGCATTGACTATAAAGGCAAATCACCATATCCTGTAAGATGGAAACTCCATCCTTCCGTGGAGTACTTTCTTGTTTGGGACAAGCAATATAATGGCAATCGCCACCCTAGGGTCGTC
>JBFHFW010000113.1:0-4836 GCA_041583395.1 Alphaproteobacteria bacterium | reverse complement strand
TTCGAATGAGACAGAGGAGGCCATGCGTGGGAGTTCTGCTCCATACCATGCGAGCAATAGGCCGCCAATAATTAGTCCCCACACTCCGAGCACAAATAGCCATTTTATTGCAAATTTCAGCTTGCTACGCTGTGGTTTTCTCGCAGGCGTAGTTTTCCGCTTTTTGGAAGCTTTTTTGTTATTTTTTGCGGATTTCTTTTTGTGAGGGAGGCGTGCCATAACTAAGTGCAGTTTAACCAATAGCGTTTACGTGCCGGGAACTTCTCCGTTTCAGGGGTTTCATCCTGAAATTTTCCGCCACAAAATTCGACAATATGTTGGCCTGTTTTATCATCGGGTGCCAGCGTAATCAGAGCGCGGTCAATCCCGAGATGACAGGCATAAGGCATGCCTTTTTGCAGGATTTTTTTGCCAAATCCCTTGCTGCGCATGGATGGGCGGATCGTGAAGTTAATGTGTCCGCCCCATTTTTCTAAGTGCCAGTTCAGACGGTGGCGGATGTTGATATTACCGATAAACTGATCGCCCTTGACCAGCCAAAGGATTGTTTCTGGAACGGGCTCAACCCAGTCGGCATAAGGCTTGTGGAGGTGGCGTTTGTGAGCATTGATATCCTCGATAAATTTCTCGAAATTTTCATCAAGTTCGTGGATGTCAACAAAGAGGTAGCGTCCTTCTCCTTGAAACTCTTTAATGGCTTCAATGTAGCTTTTCTTATATTCGACCGATGGTCTGACAATTTTAGATGCACTCATGGAGGTGACTTTTAAATGATTTCTTATATTAAAGCAAGAACATAGCCGCCAGCCCCAAGAAGGCAAAGAAGCCGATGACGTCTGTCAGGGTGGTCAGGAAGACGGTTGAAGAGACGGCTGGATCGCTGCCGCGTTTGCTGAGATATACGGGGATGGATGCACCAAAAAAGCCAGCCACAATCATATTAATAACCATGGCCATGGCAATGACAGCGCCGAGTATAAGGCTCTTGAACCAGAGTGTGGCTACGGTCGCGGTAATCACAGCAAATAAGACCCCATTAAGGGAGCCGACAAGGGTTTCTTTCCAGATCACGCGCCATGTATTGGCCTCGGACAGCTCACGTGTGGCAAGCGCACGCACGGCCACGGTCAGGGCTTGTGTGCCCGCATTGCCGCCCATGCTTGCGACAATAGGCATGAGGACAGCAAGCGCTACGAGCTGTTCAATTGTCGCATCAAAGAAGGAAATCACAATGGAGGCCAAAATCGCCGTGAGCAGATTGATAAACAGCCAGCGAAAACGCGTGCTGGTCGTGGCGAGTGCTGCACGATAAAGGTCGCCTTGATCCACACCAGCCATTTTCAGGATGTCTTCTTCTGCCTCATCATCGATAACGTCAACAACGTCGTCAATGGTAATCGCACCGATCAGGCGGCCATCTTCATCAATAACCGGGGCAGAGGTCAGGTTATCACGGCGGAAAATATGGGCAACGCTTTCTTGATCCATTGTTGCGGGGATGGGGTGCGTTTCATCAATGGTCAGGGTGCTGATTTTGGTGTCTCGGGAGGCACGAATAAGCCTGCTCAGCGGGAGCTGTCCTGTAACGTGGTAATTCGGGTTGATGATAAAAATATCAAAGAACTCTTCAGGCAGCGTATTGCATTGATCACGGAGGTAATCAATGGTTTTTCCAACACTCCAGAATTGCGGGATGGCAACGACTTCGCGCTGCATCAAACGACCGGCGCTGTCCTCGGGGAAGGCAAGACCTTCCTCTAGGGCACGGCGAATTTTGCTTGAGAGCTTGCGCATGATTTCTTGTTGGAAATCTTCATCAAGATTTTCAATCAGATAGAGCGCATCGTCACTTTCGAGCTCCGAGACAATAGCAGAGACTTGCTTTGCCGGCATTTCGGAGAGCAAGCTACGGCTAAGTTCAGGATCGATTTCAGTAAAAACAGCGGCATCAAAGCTGTCACCATACATATTGACAAGCTCGGAGCGGTTTTCTTCATCGAGTTTTTCAAGAAGTTCTGCTGTGTCAACGGGGCTCAGTTCATCAAGGGCACTATGAACGGTGTCTGAATCCTGAGCCTGTAAGGCCTCGGAAATATCAATGATTTCTTGGTCGGCCAGCGTTGTCAACGTATCTTCGGCGTTGATTGGCTCTTCCGTTGTTTGATTTTTTTCAACCATTGCCTTCTTTCCCGACTTTATTTTTCAGGACAGTGTTTATCAGATAAAGCGATGTAGCTTCAAGCTTTTAAGCGTTTTGTACCAAGCGGTGTGTCTTTTCATCCTGTAGTTCGGTTTCAAAGACTTGTGCAGCCACGGTAGAAATAGCTGTTGCGTTAATAATGCCGCGTGGTGTTACAGCTGGTGTCAGCACATGCGCAGGGCGTGCAGCGCCCAATAATAATGGGCCGATTGAGATACCTTCGCTGAGGACCTTGACCATATTGAAAGCAATATTGGCTGATTCCACATTGGGCATGATAAAGAGATTGGCCTCGCCCGAGAGATTGGAGTTTGGCATGATGCTCTTTCTCAAGCTTTCGGAAAGCGCCGCATCTGCTTGCATTTCGCCGTCAATTTCCAGTTCCGGGTCACGGCGGCGGATTTCGATATAGGCCTCACGCATTTTACGTGCGGAAGCACTGTTGCTTGTTCCAAAGTTGGAGTGTGAAAGGAGGGCAACTTTTGGTGTGATGCCTAAACGCCTTACTTCTTCGGCAGCCATAAGTGTCATCTCCGAGATCTGGGATACTGTTGGATCGGGGTTGATTTGTGTATCACAGAAGAAGAATGTTCCGCGCGGAATGAGTAATGCACCAAGCGCGGCAGGGGTTTCAACGCCGGGTTTGAGGCCAATAATATCAATGATGTTTTTTGCATGTTCGCTATAGTGACCGGATGAGCCGCAAAGCATGGCATCGGCCTCGTTTTTATAAACCATCAGTGCACCGATCACGGTGGTGTTTGTGCGTACAATATTGCGTGCGTCCGCAGGGGTCATGCCGCGACGCTCCATGATGTGGTGGTAAGTTTTCCAGTAGTCGCGGTAGCGTGGATCATTTTGTGGATCGCATAGCTCGAAATCCGTGCCCATCTTTATGCGCAAGCCCAAGCGTTCGATGCGTTTTGCAATCACGCGTTCACGACCAATCAGAATCGGCTTTGCAATACCTTCATCGACAACGGCCTGTGTTGCCTGTAGCACGCGGTCATCTTCGCCTCCACAGTAAACAATACGCTTGGGTGCTTCTTTTGCGCGCTCGATAATCGGGTTCATTACAAGTTGAGAGCGGATATAAAACTGACGTAGTTTATTTTTGTAAGCTTCAAAATCAGTAATCGGGCGTGTGGCAACCCCGCTTTCCATGGCGGCTTTGGCCACGGCAATCGGTAATTCTTCAATAAGTCGTGAATCAAATGGTTTGGGAATAAGGTAATCTGCACCAAAAGTCAGCTTCTCGTCTTTATAAACAGCAGCAACTTCGGCACTGACTTCCTTGCGTGCTAGGGCAGCAATGGCTTTCACGCAGGCCATTTTCATTTCTTCGTTAATCGCTGTTGCACCGACATCGAGTGCACCACGGAACAGGAACGGGAAGCAAAGAACATTATTGACCTGATTGGGGTAATCGGAGCGACCCGTGCAGACAATCGCATTGGGTTTTGCTTTAAGTGTCTCTTCAGGCATAAGTTCTGGCGTAGGGTTGGCCAGTGTCATCACCAAAGGCGCGTCACCCATGGATTTGACCATATCAGGTGTCAATGCACCAGGACCAGAGAGGCCGAGGAATACATCTGCGCCTTTGATGGCCTCGGCGGATGTACGGTGCGGGGTGTCATTGGCAAAAGCTTCTTTTTGCGGGTCCATGCCTTCGTTGCGGCCTTTATAAATGACGCCGTTACGATCGCATACAATAATGTTTTCACGTTTCATACCTGCGCGTACGAGCAGCGTCAGGCAGGAAATAGCACTTGCACCTGCACCGGAGGCAACCAATTTTATTTTATTAATATCGCGTCCAGAATATTCTATCCAGTTCAAGAAGGCCGCTGTGACGATAATGGCCGTACCATGTTGATCATCATGGAAGACCGGAATATTCATGCGCTCTTTGAGGCGGCGTTCGATTTCGAAGCATTCAGGTGATTTGATATCTTCCAGATTAATGCCGCCATATGTCGGTTCTAATGCAGCAACAATGTCTATAAATTTATCAATACCATCTTGAGTGTCTGTCTCCATGTTGATCTCGACATCAACAGAATCAATATTGGCGAATTTTTTAAAGAGGACAGCCTTTCCTTCCATTACCGGCTTTGATGCCAAAGCTCCAAGGTTGCCAAGCCCAAGTACAGCAGTTCCATTGGAAATTACGGCAACCAGATTGCCTTTTGCGGTGTAATCATAGGCCGTTAGCGGGTCAGCGGCAATTTCCTCACAAGGGACAGCCACACCCGGGGAATAAGCCATCGCCAGATCATGCTGAGTCTCAAGCGGTGTTGTTGTTTTCAGTGCAACTTTACCCGGGCTGCCATAGCGGGGGTTCTTGTGATAATCCAGTGCCATTTGGCGGAAGGCTGCTTGTTCGGCGTCTTGTGCTTTGCTCATGTCTTGTACTACTTGGTTTTGCAGTTATCTTTTTGTGGTAGGACTTTAACAAGGAACTTTTCCAGATGCTAGTCCCATTCTTTATTGATGAAATATTCTTCTATTTCATAAAAAATTAATCTTTGCCTTGTTTAATGAGGGTGAATTTACGGATTTACTTATTTAAACAAAGGTAAAATGGCCAATACGGACTTAAAGGAACAGTACAGACACTCACCAATTGCAGAGGT
>JBFHFW010000112.1:0-4848 GCA_041583395.1 Alphaproteobacteria bacterium | reverse complement strand
CGCGCCCCCCTGCCTTACGGCATGTTCGAAACGCTCGATCCACATATTCATGGTTTCCGGCCTTGTTTTCAGGCTTGTGCGACTGATGATCAGACGTGACGAAACCTCCATAATTTTTTCGACTTCAACAAGCTTGTTAGCTTTTAAGGTAGATCCTGTTGAGACCAAATCAACAATGCGGCTTGCCAGCCCAAGTGAGGGGGCAATCTCCATTGCACCATTGAGCTTAATACACTCGGCCTGTACACCGCGTTTTTCAAAGTGACGCGCGGTTAGGTTGGGATATTTTGTCGCAATGCGGATGTGGCTCCACTTGGCGGGGTCTTCTTTACCTGCAATTTCTTCGGGTACGGCAACAGAAAGACGACAAGCCCCGATTCCTAAATCAATGGGTGCATAAATATCGCTATAACCAAATTCCTCTAGCGCGTCTGATCCCACAACGCCGATATGTGCCCCGCCATAGGCCACAAAAGTCGCAACATCAAAGGCGCGAACGCGAATAATTTCAAGACCTTCATGGTTTGTTTTAAATTGTAACTTCCGGCTTTTAGGGTCGTTAAAATCATCCTCGGGCACAATATCGCATTTGGCCAAAAGGGGTAAGAGCTCCTCCAAAATACGTCCTTTGGGAAGAGCCAGTATAAGTTTATCTGTACGCGCGTTCGTCATAGGAGTGTTTTAACGCGGAACGGGGGGTGAAGGGAAGGGGTTTATTGTCCTAAAGGATATGATCCCTTATTGGGTGGCGCTAATGAAACCATTGCAATGCCCAAAAAGAACCAGACAAAGCGCATGTAGGTGAGCTCGTGCAGGCACGACATAAAGGCAAAGGCCAGCATGAAGAAGAAGAAAGCGCGGTGAAAATCGCTCTCGCGTGCTTTATAAATCTGCCGCAGGCACATCAGGAAAAATCCTGCAAAAGCGATAAGCCCAACAAGCCCCATCTCTGTTAAAATCCATAGGGCTGTAAAGTCGATAATATCAATAAACTCCCCGCGCTTTTCTATTTGAAAGGGGCGAAAGCTTCCTAGCCCGCCACCAAGAAATGGAGATGAGTTTTGATAGAGCTCTAAGCCATCCTCTAGGGCAATCAGGCGTTTTTGGTCTCCGTCATAAGGGGGGTTCATCGGGTTTTCTATGACATCGATGAGTTTGGAAAATTCCTCTCCTTTGTGGTCAAAGTGTTCTGTCTTTTTTAGGTAGAGCGTGCCGTTCAGAAGGGTAATGCCTAAAAGGATAAAAAGACTCTTGCGCAGCGTTTCCTTAAGGGGCTTGCGAAAGCATGAAAGCGATAAAATAACAGCACCGACAATCCATGCTGTGCGTGATGCATTAAAAAACGCGAGGGCGGGCAGTAAGGTTAAGAACAGAGCGTACCACCAAAAGGAAAGGGCGTGGTCTCCCTTGTTATTTTCCCAAAACAACAGAACCATGAGCCCCATAAAAGCAAAGCTATTACGGTTGGTCATAAAGCCGTCCCAAGGATAAATACCAAGTGATGGTATCTCATATCCCAGTGCATAATATAAAATTGCACCAAAAGAGACCAACACCACAAGGCCAAAAAAGATGCAGCATGCATTCATGATATATTGGAAGAGCTTTTGCTGGTCGCGGACATTGCTGGCAAGCCATCCACCCAATGCGCAGTAAGCGACAAGCACGTAAAACCCACTATATTTATTGAGCAGCGCCCATGGTGCCCAAAAACCATTGGTGTGATAACCCTGAAAAAGGCTGAGCGTTAAAACGGCGAGAAGCGCTAAAAGTCCCCACCACATATAAGGCGTACGCCAAGCTGGCCAGATCGAGCGTTTCATCAGTAAGGAGCCAGCGATATACACCCCTGCGAAGGGTAAAATGAAATCAGCCAGACTTATGCGCAACCCCGTATAGGTTGCATTGGCTCCAACTGTGACTTGCACCTGTAGCGCTACCGTTATTAAAACGGCCAAGGCGCAAAGCACGCGATCCGGCGTCTGGAGTTGTTTTAAAAAGGCACTCATCATGTGACGCCATCATAAGGAAGAAGAAGAGTAGTTCACAACATGCTATATTCACAGATGCACATGTTTTTATTTCTCTGCTGTCTGCGACATGGCAAGTAAATTATTAATCACGAAAGAATGTGATTTTCACCAATAAGAGATTAGAGGCTTGAGTGTTTATGTGACTTTTAGATGCGCGAGATCTGCTGTGCGTCCTTGGTCGATCCAATCTTGTACAACTTCAAGATTTGCACGATCTAGATTTCTGCGGGCGGATGGTTTATCCAGTGCAGCAGTTAGAAATTCTAGCTGTAGAGTGCTTGCGCTTGCGGGTTTAGTGTTGGCAATTCTTCTATCGAGATATGCGGTTCCTAAACCTGTTTTTTCCATGGCCATATCTTGCATAATATGATGACCCACTAACCAATCTTGCATGATGCTCTCCTTAAGTTGCTATAATGCTTTATTAAGGTGTGTTAAGTGATATGTCAAGGGTATTTAGTTGCTTGCTTTTTGAATATCCGCACCGCAATTGCCAAGCTTCTCCGCAATATTTTCATACCCGCGTTCTAGGTGATAGATGCGGTTGACGGTCGTTTCGCCTTCGGCCACCAGTCCGGCGAGGACAAGGGCAACAGAGGCACGCAAATCAGTGGCCATCACTTCCGCGCCTTTAAGTTTTTCAACACCGCGCACAGTGGCTGTATTGCCCTCGACACTGATATTTGCGCCCATGCGGCAGAGCTCCGGCACATGCATGAATCGGTTCTCAAAGATGTTCTCACGCACGGTACTTGTGCCCTCGGCCAAAGTCAGCATCGCCATGAATTGCGCCTGTAGATCTGTTGGAAAGCCGGGATAGGGGGCTGTAGTGATGTCTGTACCAACTAGTTTTGCACCATTGCGGGCAACGATGATATCTGTGCCGTCTTCTGCGATCTCGACACCCATCCGCTCCAACGGCTCCACAAGCGCACCAAGGTGATCAAGTCGTGCATTTTTCAGGCGTAATTGACCGCCCGTCATGGCAACCGCAATCATATAGGTGCCGGTTTCAATACGGTCAGGCAGGATGGTGTGCGTGGCGCTGCCAAGGCTTTTAACGCCCTCAATGGTGATACTTGATGTGCCAAGCCCTGTGATATTCGCACCCATTTTAATCAGGCACTCACCCAGATCGACAATTTCAGGCTCAAGTGCTGCGTTGTTAAGCACTGTCGTGCCATTGGCCAGCGTTGCCGCCATCATTAAATTCTCGGTCGCACCAACGGAGACTTTTGGGAAATCAATGACAGCACCTTGCAACCCACCCTCGGGCGTTGTGGCATTGATATAGCCTTCTTCTAGGACAATAGTGGCGCCCATCTGCTCAAGGCCTTTGATGTGTAGATCAACCGCGCGTGCACCAATCGCACACCCACCGGGCAGAGAAACGCGTGCCTGCCCGAAGCGCGCCAGCAATGGCCCCAATACCAAAATCGAGGCGCGCATTTTGCGTACAATATCATAAGGCGCTTCATAGGATGTGATGTTGCCTGCATTAATGGCCATCAAACGGTCATTACAATTCACAGCACAGCCCAGATGTTCAAGAAGTTCCGTTTGGGATTGGATATCGCGCAAGGATGTCGGTGAGTTCTCGAGAAAAAGAGACTCTGAGCTCAGCAGCGCAGCACACATATGTTTCAGCGCAGCATTTTTGGCACCACTCACAGCAATCTCGCCATTGAGCTTTTGTCCACCATGAATGCGGAGCTTATCCATGCTGCTAGTCTTTGATGCGGTCGAGACGGGGGAGAGTGACACCACGTTGTCCCATGTATTTTCCGGCTTTGTCTGCATAACTGACCTCACAGGCACTACTGCCTTTAAAGAATAAAAATTGCGCAATGCCCTCATTGGCATAGACGCGGGCGGGAAGGGGTGTAGTGTTGGAAATCTCCAGCGTCACATGGCCTTCCCAGCCGGGTTCGAGCGGTGTGACATTCACAATCAATCCGCAGCGCGCATAAGTGCTCTTACCCAAACATACAACCAACACATCATTGGGGATTTTGAAATACTCCACCGTGTGTGTCAGTGCAAAGCTGTTGGGAGGTATTACGCAAGAAGCACCCTGCCTGTCAACAAAACTCTGATGCGAGAAGTCTTTGGGATCGACGAGCGCATTATCAACATTGGTGAAAATCTTGAAGTCCTCGGCCGAGCGCGCATCATAGCCATAGGATGAAAGGCCGTAAGAAATAATACCATCGCGTTTTTGCTTTTCCTCGAACGGGGAGATCATATCTTGTTCGCGCACAAGGCGGCGGATCTCATGATCGGGCAGCAAGCCGGGTAGGGTGCCGGCATCTTGTAAAGGCGCAATAGAGTTGGTTTTCGAGAGTGTTTCTGACATTTACTTTTTATCCTCGGTCGGTTTGTCTTTCTTTTTTGTAACAGGGCGGCGCTTGCGCAAATTCTGGCGCAAGGCTTCGGCACGCTTATCTTTTTTCTCTTGTTTTTGTGGTGGCGGAGTCGTCACGGCGCAAGCCCTTTTACTGGTAAAATCCACGTTTTTTCAAATATACGTGATCATAGGGAAAAAGCCACGTGACATGCCAGTTATTTTGTTGTAGCTTGCCTCCCGTTCTGGGGATATCTTCCCTTTCATAGCGCCGCGGTAGCTCAGTGGTAGAGCGCACCCTTGGTAAGGGTGAGGTCGAGAGTTCAATTCTCTCTCGTGGCACCATTAATCCATATGATTTTTGAATCCTGACTTTCCGGTTACTATAGCTTTGATATTGGAGGATTCTGATCATTGGTTATAGCGAGCCCCTTGATCTGAATATTTTGCACATGCGCTGATCTGCAGTTG
>JBFHFW010000111.1:0-4887 GCA_041583395.1 Alphaproteobacteria bacterium | reverse complement strand
GCGCACCTGTGATACGGTTTGTATCGTTATCAAAAGTGACGCGCGCATATTCCCCCAGCAGCGCCAGCTGTAAACGGTTAAAGCGGTAATTCGCGCCTGCTGTGATTTGTGCGGCCTCAATATAAACGGGATCGCGGGTTTCACTGGTGGTGCCGGCCTCTTCCCGCGCAATGGCTTTGCGTTTATAGCTCAGCTTAAAGGGCAATTTCAAAGAAGAGGTCGCCGTCACATGCCCCGAGGCAGACGCCGCATAATTCAAGCTATTTTCATCATCATTATATTTGAAAAAGTTCTTCTCGGCCTTGAAAGAGGTTTTCAGCATATGATCGCGGTAGTGTTTTTCAATGCTGATTTCGGGGCGCACTGTAAGGATAAAATCATCTTCCTCTGCACTACTCGCGTTAAAGATATTATCGTTATAAGCAATGCCTGTATATAAGCGCGGGCGTACGATCAGGCCATGATAGGTGATGGGTGGCGCGATATATTCTTCGGGCAGATGTTTTGCCTCCGGCAGTCCCATGACCTGATCATGTTCGATGGTGATATCTTGCGCCACAGCGCCCCTTGCACCCGTTAAAAGCGCAAAAGCGATCATAAAACACAAAACAGCCTGATGAAAAATCATGGCAAAACAAGCAATCACAGAAGAAAAATCACCCCGAGAACCGAGGCACAGACAGGTTCATACTACATAAAATCACCATAAGAATCCACGATGATTTTATTGAAATCTGATAATAAAATAATTGCATCCACCGCGCTCAGCCTTTAAAAAGGGCGCATGATACAAACAGCGCAACAGTCCTCTGAGACCCCTATCAATGCTCCGGCAGATTCGCACGAGCATATCCTCATCCTTGATTTTGGCTCCCAAGTCACCCAGCTGATCGCGCGTCGCGTTCGTGAAAGCGGTGTTTATTGCGAGATTTGGCCTTTTAACAGCGCCACGGATGAAAAGATCAGAGCTTACGGTCCTAAGGGCATTATTCTCTCCGGTGGCCCTTGTTCGGTAAATGACGAAGACGCCCCAAGTTCCCCGCAAATTGTGTTCGAGATGGGCGTGCCGGTTTTCGGAATTTGCTATGGCCAGCAAACGATGGTCAAGCAGCTGGGTGGCGCTGTTGAAAGTGGTCACTCGGGTGAGTTCGGGCGCGCTTTTGTCGATATCAAAGCGCATAACAGCTTACTGGATAATGTCTGGGACAAGGGTGCGCGCGAGGAAGTGTGGATGAGCCATGGTGATCGTGTGACTGCGCTCCCTGAGGGCTTCGAGATTGTCGGCACGTCCGAAGGTGCGCCTTATGCGATTATCGCCGATGAGAGCCGCCGTTTTTACGCCACCCAATTCCATCCCGAGGTCGTGCATACTCCGCACGGGCGGGAGCTTCTCAAGAACTTCACCCATAATGTGTGCGGGTGTGCGGGTGACTGGACAATGGAGAGCTTTAAGGACGAAGAGATCGCCCGCATTCGTGCGCAAGTCGGCGATGCAAAGGTGATTTGCGGGCTTTCCGGCGGGGTGGATAGCTCTGTGACCGCTGTCTTGTTGCATGAAGCGATCGGTGATCAGCTGACCTGTATCTATGTGGATACGGGCATGATGCGCGCGGGCGAGAGCGAGCAGGTCGTCAGCCTCTTCCGTGAGCATTATAATATTCCCCTCATCCATGAAGACGCGGGTGATTTGTTCCTCGGCGAACTGGATGGCGTGAGCGATCCTGAAGTCAAACGCAAAACCATCGGTCGCCTCTTTATCGAGACCTTTGAAGCCTGCGCCGAGCGCATTGCCGAGGATGGCGAGCCTGCGAAGTTTTTGGCGCAAGGCACGCTTTACCCCGATGTGATCGAAAGCGTCTCTTTTACCGGTGGACCCTCTGTCACGATCAAAAGCCATCATAATGTCGGCGGCTTGCCAGAGCGCATGAATATGGATCTGGTCGAGCCCCTGCGTGAGCTCTTTAAAGATGAAGTGCGTGAGCTTGGCCGCACGCTCGGTATGCCCGAGGACTTTATCCGCCGCCATCCCTTCCCGGGGCCGGGTCTGGCGATCCGTATGCCCGGCGAGATCACACGCGATAAGCTCGAGATCCTCAAGCAAGCCGATGTGGTTTATCTGGATGAGATCCGCAAAGCTGGCCTCTATGATGAGATCTGGCAAGCTTTTGCCGTCCTGCTGCCTGTGCGCACAGTCGGTGTAATGGGTGATGCGCGGACTTACGATTATGTCTGTGCGCTTCGCGCGGTGACATCAACGGACGGCATGACCGCGGATTACTACCCCTTCACGCATGAGTTCTTAGGCCGCGTCAGTACCCGCATCATTAACGAGGTCAAGGGCATCAACCGCGTGGTTTACGACATTACCTCCAAACCCCCCGGGACAATCGAGTGGGAGTAGAAATGCCTGGATGGACTGGCGATAAATGGTGGGCAATTTTAATACTTGGTATTGTTCTTGGCGTTTTGCTCTCTGAAATAATCTTCTTATCCCTCCCTGCATTAGGCCTAGCTGGGTTTATTAAAGAGTATGGCAGTGCATTGGCGGCTTTCACTACTTTTCTAGCTATTGTGTGGGCATGGAAAATGCACAAAGAGGTTATAGAACAAGGTAATATTGAACGTAAGCAAGTTCAAGAAAATCTAAAACTCTACGTTCTGCATGAAATCATGGAATTTTGTAATCATTTAAACAATTACTATAATTGTACAGCGTATGGAAAAGGGAAAGAGGCACGAGAAAACAGCACAAATAATGAAGATGATTTACGCTACTTGAAAACGCTTTTAAATCAATTTATTCCCATACCAATAGGTACAATTATAGGAAATCCTGAATATATATTAAAGATGTCCCCGCACTATAGCTCAGAAGTGATAACTCTGGCAGAGTTGATTAATAGAGTGAATAAAAAAGCACAAATTATATTAGCTTCAAATTGGCATGCTGGGCACAGGCACGACCTTGATAGATTAAGATCCACGCTCTTTGATGACTTAGAGCAAGCTCGGAATAAAGCAAATGAAATTCTTGGGAAAATGAAACCAAGTAAACTCTAACCCCCATTCCCCCGCCTTAAAGCGCGCCAAATACGGACATTGCGGTTGTGCTCATCGAGGGTCTTGGCGAAGACGTGGCCGCCTGTGCCGTCAGCGACGAAATAGAGGTCATCATGTGCCTCGGGGTGAAGCGTCGCTTTGATCGCCTCGAAACCCGGATTGGCAATCGGGGTGGGTGGTAATCCGGCATAAAGATAGGTGTTATAAGGCGAGTCAATCTCCATATCCTTGCGCAAAAGACGCCGCCCCAAAGGGCCCTGGCCTGCATTTTGATGCTGGCCTTGAGTAAGCGCATAAATCACCGTTGGATCAGTCTGCAGCTTCATTCCGCGCTTGAGGCGATTAATAAACACGCCCGCGATCCGCGCACGCTCGCTGGCGATGCCGGTTTCTTTCTCAACGATGGAGGCCAAAATGAGCGCTTCTTCTTTGGTCTTGAACGGCAGGTCTGCGCTGCGCTCCGCCCATAATGTATCAATGGTCTGCGTCATGGCTTTTTCCATACGGGCAAGCGCATCAAGATTGCTATCCCCGCGCTGGTAGCTATAGCTCTCGGGCAATAAAGTCCCCTCGGCAGGTGCCTCAACAGGGAGCTGGATCATATCCTTGATGGCGGCGAGTTCTTGAATAATCTCATAGCTAGTGAGCCCTTCACGAATTGTGAAGAGCCGTTGATAGGTTTTGCCGGAAACAAAAAGATCCAGAATATCGCGTCCGTTCATCTGCGGGAGGAGTTGGTATTCCCCTGCCTTGATCTGATCAGCCAGTTTTAAAAAACGCGCAGCATAGCCAAAAACAAGCGGACGTGTGATAATCCCTTCATTGTATAAATTATCGGCGACGCTGGCGATGGTCTCACCGCGATTAATCTCGAACAAATAGGGATGGGTGATCAAGGCAGGGCGGTGAAACTCTTTCATGCCCCACCATAAACCACTTGCACCCAGTATAGTTGTAAAGACGATCAGGCTAAAAAGAAGTTTTAAAGCCTTAATCATCTTAAACCGACTTCATTACCAAAGATGCGTTTGTGCCGCCAAAACCAAAGGAGTTGGAAACAGCCACATTGACCTTTTTATCCTTGGCTTCCAAAGGCACCAGATCCATGCCCTGACAATCTTCGGAAATATTATGCAGGTTCAAAGTTGGTGGCAAAACACCGGTTTGCAAGGCTTTGAGTGTATAAATGGCCTCGACCGCACCCGCCGCACCGAGCAAATGCCCGATCGCTGATTTTGTTGAAGACATAGATACCGTATCAAGCGCATTCGCAAACAAGCGTTTAACCGCGCCAAACTCGATCCCGTCACCCACAGGGGTTGATGTGCCGTGTGCATTGATGTAATCCACGTCTTCGGGATTAACACCTGCGCGCGCCAAAGCAGCCTGCATCGCGCGGTAACCGCCATTGCCATCGGGCGCAGGGCTTGTAATGTGATAGGCATCGCCTGAAAGGCCATAGCCTGCCACCTCGCCGTAAATTTTTGCACCGCGCGCTTTGGCATGCTCATACTCTTCCAGCACAAGCACACCGGCACCTTCAGCAATCACAAAACCGTCACGATCGGCATCCCAAGGGCGGGAAGCCTCTGCAGGGCGATCATTATAGCCTGTTGAAAGGGTGCGTGCTGCCGCAAAGCTTGAAACGCCTAAACGGTTCACCGCGGCCTCTGCACCACCGGCAACCATTACCTCTGCATCCCCCAGCGCAATAAGGCGCGCCGCATCACCGATCGCATGGGTGCCCGTTGCACAAGCAGTCACAACAGAAAGATTAGGGCCCGCAAAACCAAATTCGATAGAAACAAGGCCGGAAGCCAGACTAAT
>JBFHFW010000110.1:0-5025 GCA_041583395.1 Alphaproteobacteria bacterium | reverse complement strand
TGAATGCGTAAATATAGGTACAGCAGATTATTTCGAAGGCAATCCAATCGCGGGAGCCTTACGCCTTAGGCATGAAGAGCTTGTAAAAAAAGAAGATTGGGCAAACATTTATGTTCAACCCGATCCAAGAGGAGCTTTGGAGTTTGATCAATATGATACGCCAGCCACACAATATCTTGTTAAACGTGATGAAGATGGTGAAGTGATCGCAACAGGGCGGGTTAAACCAACGACCATCCCCTATATGCTGTCTCACTCGTTTCAAGATCTTTGCACTGATACACCTGTCAGTTCTCCTCTAGTGGTGGAAGGGAGCCGCATTGTAATTAATCGTGATAAAATTCCCCGACAAGATCGCCGTAAAATTGTTAATGAAATACTGGTGGCTTATATGGAGTGCTCACTCCACATGGGTGCAAAATACTATGTCGCATTTATGATGCCTCAAGTTTGGCGCGCCACATTTTTTAGAATTGGCTGGAAAGCAAATTGGTTGGGCCCTGAAAACGTTATCGGGCACAGCGGAGAAGTCGTTCGCGCAGGTATCTTACCCGTAAATAAAAACGTAGACCAACTTATCCGTCATAGTACTGGCCTATTAGAACCGATTTTAGATTTTGGCAAAAATCCCAATAGCCAATATGGAGGAGTTGCAAAGCTATCCCGTTATGAAGATCTCTCCATTTATCCAGTAATAAAGCAAACGGCCACACCTAGACAAGCCAGCCAATAAATTGAAAACGAAAGAGTAATCACTATGAAAACACAAATAGGAATTTTATCATCTTTGCTTTACCTGAGAGGGGAAGCTATGAATGCAAACATGGTCAAAACACAAGAACTATTAAAACTCTCTTGTGATGCCTTTTTTGCTGACCTAGAGGGCGTTGATACCATTAATAGAGATCTGGAAAAGATTAAACTTTTCCTTTCACAGATTGAAACATTAGGAGCCTCCGAGTTGTCCATTCTGATTAGTGAGCTTACTAAGTATAATTCCAAAAACTACATCTATGATGCCCGCGAAATGAACAGAAAATGAATGTTAATGAATTAATATCGAAGAATTATCTTTTTTTCTTTGATAATAATCTATATATAGCAAAGGAAGGAATTTTAAATAATACATAAAGTGGGGAATAGACGTGGAAAATTCTCATAAAATCAAAAAAGCAAGAGGACGACCAAATGCTGTCGATAAATACGTAGGGCAACGCCTGAAAGTACGACGCTCTCTCTTGGGACTAAGTCAGGAACAGTTTGCAAATAAAACTGATTTAACATTTCAACAAATTCAAAAATATGAGCGCGGCCTTAATCGGATCAGTGCAGGGCGCTTATTTGAATTCTCTTACATTTTAGATGTGCCTGTAGCGTATTTTTACGACGGTTATCCTACGCCCCAAGTTCATGGCACTCCTGCTAATGAACAAAATGTCGAGCACAGCATATTGCAAAAGCCGGAAATCTTGAAATTGGTAAAGGCGTATGATGCAATTGCGGATCAAAACATCAAGAAAAATCTGCTCTCTATGTTGATCGCCATTTCTAAAGCATAATCAAAAAGCCGTAGCTCCGTTTACGGCTTTAAAAAATTTATGCGCACAACCTAAGAACCGTTTCTTTTCTTTTGTCGTTTCTCGACTTGTTTTTCGATATATTCGAACATCAGCCCGGCGATATCCTTGTTTGTTGTCCCCTCAACACCTTCAAGCCCAGGGCTGGCATTCACTTCTATAACTTTTGGTCCATCACTGGCGCGGATAAGGTCAACACCACTGACTTTTAGACCGACGACTTTTGAAGCAGCCAACGCCATCTTACGTTCTGTTGGCGTAATCTTAACTTTATGACCCGTTCCGCCAAGATGAATATTGGCACGAAATTCACCTTCAGCAGCACGGCGCTCTATAGAAGCAACCACTTTGTCGCCGATGACAAAACAGCGTAAATCGACACCGGCCGATTCCTTTATAAACTCCTGCACCAAAATATCAGCCTTAAGGCTCTTAAAGGCATTAATAACAGATTCCGCAGCTTTTGCTGTTTCAGCCAGAACAACACCCTTGCCCTGTGTGCCTTCTAAAAGCTTAATAACAACAGGTGCACCACCAACGGTTTTAATTAAGTCTTTGGTATCTAGTGGCGAATTAGCAAAACCTGTGCGCGGAATATCGACATCTTTATTGCTGCATAAAAGCTGCATCGTACGCAATTTATCCTGTGCTCTTACAATCGAGACAGGCCCATTCAGACAATAAGCACCTTGCATTTCAAACTGGCGCAAAACAGCCGTGCCGTAAAATGTAAGCGCCGGACGTATACGTGGGATAACGGCATCAAATTTTTCTAAAACCTCTCCACCACGATAATGTATTTCTGGTTTGCGGGCGGTAATATCCATATAGCAGTTGCGGATTGAAATAAAAGACACGTCATGCCCGCGCTTTTGCCCTGCCTCCATCAAGCGTTTATTTGAATAAATATCGGGGTCTGATGCCAAAATAGCGATTTTCATTTTATCTAAGCCTTTAATGATGTTTATTTTTAACGTATGTAAAGTTCATGGGCTTGGGTAACTTTACCCAAAAGAAACGATTTTGCAGGATCAACGGCAAATCTGGCTTTGCGTAAGGCTTCACGCCCCAGCAACATCCGAAAAGCCATATTATGGCGTGAAGTGAGTGTCAACTCTGCCTGAATGACAGTGTGTGGAAATGTAATAAGCGTTTGAATTACATAGCGTTTTTCACGTTCACCGTTAGAGCTTGTTACACCACGATAATCATAAAGTGGCGCAACACAACATCGTTCCAAATTATTATTGTGTTGCAAGGGGTGTATTTTAAAGCGCACATAGTCGCATTGATTTTCTTTAAAACGCTCTATGTCATAGGCATGCAAAGCAGATGTTTTCGCACCTGTATCAATCTTGGCCTTGATTGCAGGTAGATCAAGATCCGGCAAAGTACACCATTCCTCCCAACCAATTATTGTTTTGTGTTTCCGCGCCATAACTAAGCATTCTCCGTTTCTGCTTTGATCATAGGCAATCTATTCTCGATCAAAATATTTTGCAAAAACATAAAATAGTTTTCGATAGCTGCAGAAGTCGTGGTTTCATTACTGGTGTGATACATCAGTGTCGGGATTTGAATGGTTGCACCATTCCATCGCCCTTGTGCCCGTTGAATAAGCCGTCCCAATTCTGTCGAGCCCAGTTGATCAACGGTCTTTCCGGCCGCCAGCATTATTTCATCTTTCACCTGGTAAGGCAGCCCCAAATCATCCGCACGGGCTTTTAGAGCCTGCACTAACGGAATATGAAAGGGTTCACTCATATCGCGGTTGCGAAAGATTATCCGTCCTTTTTCTATTGGCTCTTGGTCTGTGTATGGGCTGGTATCCAGAACAATCAGGTTATGTGTTTTGATCTTTTCTTGCTGCAGATAAGCTTGAATATGAACCCAACTTTTGCCAATCTCTTCTTCACAAGCCAGTATTGCCGTCCCTTCAAAACCGCTTTGAAAAAGCGCGTACACCACGCCCAGCGAGATCGCATTATCAATCTGACCTTTTAGTTGATTATTTTCGTAGCGCGCCGTACGGGCATAAGCCAGCGGAATACCGTGATCTATGTTCTCCATCCCTTGAACAAAAAATAAGGCATCGCCGTCCAACATACACGGGTTACAGGTCTCGATGACCCCCTCGCCCAGTCGTTTTCCTGTCATCGGGTCATAAGCATAGATAATTTCTCCGTCAAAGCGCTTTGCAATACTTTGGATTTGCTCACGTGCCAAGCGGTTGTTTTCGCCGTATTTGATTTCCTTCATATATTGTGCGGCATAGACATACTCATCATCGCCAATACTGATGAGACCATGACGGTCGATATGCGCGCAAATAATTGCCGAAAGAGGTTCTTTGCCGGAAACAACGATATAACGCTCATGCCGGTGGACGTTTAATTTTTGTGCTTTGTAATCACGCTCTAGAAAATCCATGAAAACTTGTTCATGCCCGACAACGGCCGGCACGCTAAGGTACTCTATGGTTTTGCCAATGATGGACTGGATCATGAAACATCTTTCACAAGCGCATAATTTAGAATTTTATAAGCAAGTTTTGCCGCCAGAAAATCACAGGCATGCAAGCCTTCGCGGGGAGCGAGTTCTACAATATCGGCACCAACAATGTCTGCTTGCTTGGAGACAGCTTCCAAAACCCCCATAACCTCATCCCAAAATAATCCACCTGGCTCCGGCGTGCCGGTTGCCGGCATGAGAGAACTATCAAATCCATCCAGATCAAAGGTAATATAAACCGGACCATGACCGACAGCTTCGGCAATTTGCTGCGCGGTATGTTGCGCCTTATCTTTTGCCCAGAAGATTTCGATCCGGTCTTTATTGGTTTCTAAAAACGGAATTTCCTCGGCAGAAATATTACGAATACCGACAGAAACAAGACGCACATTATCATGATCCAGACAACGGCGCATCGCCGCCGCATGCGAGAAATGCTCGCCCTCATAACCGTCCCGCAAATCCGCATGTGCATCGAACTGCAAAATGGTTATTTGTTCGTGCGTCCTTGCAAAAGGACGGATCGCGCCTGCGGTCAAGGAGTGCTCCCCGCCGAGGACAATGGGAAATTTCCCGGCATCAAGAACCTCGCTGACAAGCGTATCGAGCTGGGCAAGAGCATCCTCCAACGAGGCCTCTATATCCGGCTCTGCGACCGTTCCAATACCGTAAATATATCGCGGCTCGCTCCAAAAAACTTCATCGAAATGCTCAAGCTCGGTAGCTGCCTCCAAAATGGCCTTGGGCCCTTTGGCGGTCCCGCTTTCATAGCTCACCGTTTTTTCAAGTCCGAACGGAATAATAACCGCCTGCGAATTTTCTGGCGCAAACGTCTCTTTTTCCGGTGGCATAAAGCCGTTTTCAGGTGGCAAATACTTCAACATAATCGATGTTTATACTTGCTTTTTTTCGACTTTAAAAGCTATATATGCGTACC
>JBFHFW010000109.1:0-5041 GCA_041583395.1 Alphaproteobacteria bacterium | reverse complement strand
CCATGGCTTGAGTTTCAACCCCAAAAACCCCGTGCCTGCACGGTATTCAAGACGAAAATCTGCGGCACCACCATTTCCGTCATCAAGCACATCGTAATAGCCCGAGCCAATGCTGAGATAGGTTGTGTTGTCATTTGCTAATGTTTGTGGCGCATTCAAAAGAAAAAGGAGCAGAAATGCAGGCAGTAGGGAGAGCTTTTGGTGCATGAATTCAAATTTGAGAGAGCAAGGAATAGGAAGAAGAATAAAAAAGGTGAACGAATAGTAGCAGATTTACAAATTATGCCCAAGGCGCATTTATCGTTTGTCCATGCTTTAATTCTTCCCAAAAAAAAATCGGCTTTTTTTGAGATCAAGCCTTGCGGGAGTGTTGAGAACGTCTTAAAAGAACATACGGAATCGTGCATTCCTTTGATATTGTCTAACAGAAGAAAAAAACAATGCTTATTCAGGCACTTGCCTTTTATCTCTTTGCTGGAATTTTGAGCCTTAGTGCCTTGATGGTGATTACTGCGCGCAATCCGGTGCATTCCGTTCTCTTTCTAATTTTGGCTTTCTTTAATTCGGCAGGGCTCTTTGTCTTGTTGGGCGCTGAATTTATCGGGTTTTTGATGGTGATTGTGTATGTGGGTGCTGTTGCTGTTCTCTTCCTTTTTGTTGTGATGATGCTGGATATTGATTTTAAGCATCTCCGCAAAGGGGCGATGCAATATGTGCCGATCGGATTTCTCATTGGATGTGTGTTATTGGCTGAGCTGGCGGCCGTTTTCAGTGTGTGGAAGTTTGCACCGGACGTTGCAGGCAATATCGCAGCGGCTGCGCCTGAGGGCGTAAATAATACCGAGGCTTTGGGGCGCGTGCTTTACACAGATTATATCTTTGCCTTTCAGGTGGCTGGTCTGATCCTGTTTGTGGCGATGATTGGTGCGATTGTATTGACGCATCGCTCCCGCCCCGGTGTACGCCGTCAGGTAATTTCGGAGCAACAAGCGCGCCGTCCCGAGGATGCATTTGAAATCCGCAAAGTCACCCCACGGACAGGAGCATAAGTGATGGAACTCTTGGAAATTGGACTAGGACATTATCTGACGCTGGCAGGATTCCTGTTTACGATTGGTGTGTTTGGAATATTCCTGAACCGTAAAAATATGATCGTGATTTTGATGTCGATCGAACTCATGCTCTTGGCAGTGAATATCAATTTTGTGGCGTTTTCTGCCGAACTTGGCGATCTGGCCGGGCAGGTCTTTACGATGTTTATTTTAACTGTGGCTGCGGCTGAAGCTGCGATTGGTCTGGCGATTTTGGTGGTTTTCTTCCGTAACAAGGGCTCGATCGCCGTTGAAGATATATCGGCATTGAAGGGGTAGGGGCACATGGAACTTTTAGCTGTTTTTTCTCCGTTATTTGCTTTTATTGCAGCCTTTTTGTGGGGCGGTAAGCTCGGCCACAAAGGTTGCCAGCTGGTGACGTGCGGTGCGCTTCTTCTGGCGGCATTTGCATCTATTGTCTTGTTTTTCGAGGTGGCTCTTGGTGGGCATGGTTATGTGACGACGCTGTCTTCATGGATTGTATCGGGTGATTTCAGTGTCAATTGGGCGCTGCGTATTGATACGTTATCTGTGGTGATGATGTGTGTGATCAATATTGTTTCGGCTTGTGTGCATATCTATTCTGTGGGCTATATGAGCCATGACGCATGCCGCGGGCGCTTCATGTCTTATCTATCGCTCTTTACCTTTGCGATGTTGATGCTGGTGACGGCTGATAATCTGCTGCAGCTTTTCTTTGGCTGGGAAGGGGTTGGCTTGGCTTCTTACTTGCTGATCGGGTTTTGGAATCAGAAACATTCGGCCAATGCCGCGGCGCAAAAGGCTTTTGTTGTGAACCGCGTTGGTGATTTTGGCTTGGCGCTTGGTATTATGGCGATTTTTGTGGTGTTTGGCACAATTAGCTTTGATCAGATTTTCGAAATGGCACCGCATAAAGCCGATATGGTCTTTAATTTCTGGGGCATGGAAGCACATGCTCTAACAGTCATTGGTCTCTTACTCTTTATGGGTGCGGTGGGTAAATCGGCTCAGCTTGGTTTGCATACATGGCTCCCCGATGCGATGGAAGGCCCAACGCCTGTGTCTGCTCTGATCCATGCGGCAACAATGGTGACAGCCGGTGTGTTCTTGGTGGCGCGTATGTCTCCCTTGTTCGAATATGCGCCTGATGCGCTTGTAGTTGTGACGGTGTTCGGCGCCCTGACGGCCTTTGTGGCGGCAACGATTGGCCTGACGCAGTTTGATATCAAGCGCGTGATTGCTTATTCCACGATGTCGCAGCTCGGCTATATGTTCTTTGCGCTTGGCGTGTCTGCTTATGGTGCTGCGATGTTTCATCTTATGACCCATGCGTTTTTCAAAGCGCTCTTGTTCCTTGGTGCGGGCTCGGTCATTCACGCGATGAGTGATGAGCAAGATATGCGCAAAATGGGTGGGATTTATAAGAAAATTCCCGTGACTTATACGCTGATGTGGATTGGCTCGCTGGCGCTTGCTGGTATTCCGCCATTTGCAGGGTATTTCTCCAAGGATATCGTGCTGGAGGCCGCATGGGCGGATCATACATGGTTTGGTAATTTTGCCTTCTGGATGGGGATTGCGGCGGCCTTTATGACCGCGTTTTATACATGGCGTTTGCTCTTTATGACCTTCCATGGTGAGCCGCGTGCGTCCAAAAAAGTCATGGATCACGTGCATGAAAGTCCACCTGTGATGATTGCGCCTTTGCTTGTTTTGGCAACTGGCGCTGTCTTGGCTGGCTTTGTATTTTATGGTGGCTTTGTTGGTGGTGCGCATCATGGTGATGGGCATGGAGAAAAACACGCTGCTGTGACATATGTTCAGCCTGCTGCGGGGGATGAGCATCACGGTAATACGCATCATGGTGATGAACACGGTGCAGAGCATGGCGAGAAACAGGGCGCTGAACATAGATCTTGGGACAAGGATACATTCTGGGCGGGTACGCTCAAAGTCTTGCCGGATAATGATACGGTTGATGCGGCGCATGGGGCTCCGTTTTGGGTGAAGAAACTGCCATTGGGCGTAGGCCTGCTGGGCATCTTCTTTGCGTGGCTCTTTTATATCCGTTATCCGGGCGCGATGGGCACATTCATTTCTCATTATCCTTGGCCGCATAAGCTGTTCTTCAACAAATGGTATTTTGACGAGCTCTATGACTGGCTCTTTGTGCGCAATGCCAAGCGTTTGGGGCGTATATTCTGGCGCGTGGATCAACGCATCATTGACCGCTTTGGCCCAGATGGTGTGGCGAAATTGTCGAATTGTGTGGCTGCGGTGCTCTCGCGCTTCCAGTCCGGTTATATCTACCAGTACGCATTTATGATGATTATCGCGCTGATTGGCTTGGTGTCATGGTTTGCTTTTAGAGGCGGGTTTTAATTATGGTTGAGTTTCCACTTTTATCTATCATGACGTTTTTGCCGCTTGTCGGCGCGCTGATTATTTTGCTAATCCGCGGGAATGAAGCTGTTGTTGCGCAAAATTCCAGATATATGGCGCTTTATACCTCGATCTTTACCTTTGCGTTTGCGTGGTTCATGTATGTGCGCTTTGACGGATCAAGCGCGGAGTTCCAATTTGTCGAGCAAAGTACATGGTTAAAGCCTTTGGGGATTAACTACCATATGGGTGTGGACGGCATATCCATGTTCTTTGTATTGCTTTCGGCCTTTTTAACGCCTGTTTGTATTATCTCTGCATGGACGGCGATTACCAAGCGGGTCAAAGAGTTCATGGTGGCATTCCTTGTGCTTGAAACCTTTATGATCGGCACGTTTTGTGCGCTAGATAGCATACTCTTTTATCTCTTCTTCGAGGGTGTCTTGATCCCGATGTTTCTAATTATCGGGATTTGGGGCGGGCCGCGCCGTGTTTATTCCTCTTACAAGCTGTTCCTTTATACATTGCTGGGCTCGGTCTTGATGCTGGTTGCGCTGATGACGCTTTATGCGCAAGTGGGGACTACGGATATCCCGACACTGATGGCGAACCCTGTTGCGCCTTCGTTGCAGCTATGGTTATGGCTGGCCGTGTTTGCAAGTTTTGCCGTTAAAATGCCGATGTGGCCGGTGCATACATGGTTGCCTGATGCGCATGTGGAGGCTCCCACGGCAGGCTCTGTTATTTTGGCAGGTGTGCTTTTGAAAATGGGTGGCTACGGTTTCTTGCGTTTTTCATTGCCGATGTTCCCCGAGGCTTCGCTCTATTTCGCGCCGCTTGTCTATTGGCTTTCGATCGCAGCCATCATACTGACCTCTCTGATTGCGCTTGTGCAAGATGATATGAAGAAGCTGATTGCTTATTCATCTGTGGCGCATATGGGTTTTGTGACGCTGGGAATTTTTACAATGACAGCGCAAGGTATCGGCGGGGGCATTTATCAGATGCTTTCGCATGGTTTGATATCCGGCGCATTGTTCCTGTGTGTCGGTGTTGTTTATGACCGCCTGCACACGCGGGAGATCGGGCGTTATGGCGGGATTGTTAAAAATATGCCGAAATATGCGACCGTCTTTATGATCTTTATGCTGGGCTCTGTCGGCTTGCCGGGGACAAGCGGTTTTGTTGGTGAGTTTTTAGCATTACTCGCAGCATTTAAAGTGGATACAATCGTTGCGGGCTTTGCAGCGACAGGTCTGGTGCTGGGTGCGACTTATATGTTGATGCTGTATCGCCGGATGATTTTCGGGCCTGCTGAAAATGCCGATGCGCTCAAGATGAGTGATCTCAATAGCCGCGAAATGCTTTTGCTGGCACCTCTTGCGATCTTGGTGATTTGGCTGGGTGTTTTTCCCGGTGTGATCATGGATAAAATTTCGCCCAGTGTGGATCATCTGGTTGCCGATTATCAGGCGAAAATTGTTAAAGATACGGATGTAGCTGACGCCGCCGTGCACAAAGGAGAGCATTGATTATGCCGGATTTTTATCTTGTACCGCTTTTGCCTGAATTATTTATGGCTATGG
>JBFHFW010000108.1:0-5049 GCA_041583395.1 Alphaproteobacteria bacterium | reverse complement strand
GGCACCAAACATGACCACCA
Source organism: Alphaproteobacteria bacterium (assembly GCA_041583395.1). GTDB lineage: Bacteria > Pseudomonadota > Alphaproteobacteria > Micavibrionales > Micavibrionaceae > UBA6929. The sequence goes on along the minus strand of JBFHFW010000108.1, from coordinate 5,029 downwards.
TATCAACCGCACCCAAGCCGCCAATGACTTTTGCACGCGATTGTTCGTCATGCACAGGGCGCTCGGGGCCTTTGAGGATTGCGATCGAGGCATCTTTATTCAGCCCCATGACCAAACGGTCGCAGCGCTCCTTGGTTTCATTCAGGTAAGTGACATGACCCGCATGGACAATATCAAAGCAACCATTGGTAAAGCCGACTTTGAGCCCACGTGCCTTCCAGCGGCGTACCTGCTCGGCGGCCTCGTCCCATGCGCAAATGGGGGCTGAACGTATGCGATCGGCGGCGGGTTGATCACCACGGTTGCGGAGCTGTTGTTCGACATTATCGGCGTGGAGCATATCGACCAGTTCGGCAAGGCGGATGGGTGCGGTGCCGACTTTTGTTACAACGATAGAACCTGCAATATTGGCCAGTGTAGCGGCTTCGACCAATGTAGCTCCTGCGGCAAGTGTAGCGGCGATAGTGGCGATTACTGTGTCACCGGCACCGGAGACATCAAAGACTTCGATATCGGCAGAGCGCAAATGAACGGGCTCATCATTTTTGGCGATGATGCTCATCCCGTCTTTGGAGCGTGTGGCGACAATGGCTTCGATCCCGCATGTTTCAATGATCTGTGTTGCGGCTGCGATGACTTCTTCATCGCTATCGGTTGGCGCGCCATTTGTGGCATCGGAGAGCTCTTTGCGGTTGGGCGTAATTGCGCTGGCGCCTTGATAGATGCTGAAATCCTGACCTTTGGGATCAACGATCACGGGTAAATTGCGCGCGCGCGCCATGTTGATCAGGCGCTTGATAACATCGGCGCGTAAAACACCCTTGCCATAGTCGGAGAGGATCACAGCCTGCGCGGTTTCCATCAATTTTTCAGCTTGCGTGACAAGCGCATCGGCCATCGCATCGGAGAGCTTTGTTTTTGTCTCGAAATCTGCACGCAAAAGCTGCTGGTGTCCTGCTAAAAAGCGCGTTTTGACGATTGTCGGGCGCTGTGGATCGGTTAATAGACCCTGTGTGTCAAAGCCAAGTTTTTCGGCGCGGTTACGGATTTCTGTGCCTTCGGAATCGTCACCGATAATTGCCAGAACGGAGCCTCTCGCGCCCAGTCCCGCCAAATTTGCCAATGCGTTTCCGGCACCGCCCAGCATCGTGTCTTCACGGGCGATGCTTAAAACCGGGACAGGACTTTCGGGTGAAATGCGCTCGACTTTGCCGTAGACAAAGCGATCCAACATGATATCACCGACAACAAGCACATTTGTTTTCGACAGTGCAGCACAGTATTTTTGGAGAATGTCTGCGTGGTCGGCGGAAATGTCCAGACTCATGCCCTTATCCTTCTTCTAGTACGAAAATAGCAAAAAACCAGCCCGATTGGATAATTTTTCTCATTTTATGACGTCTTGTTAGGAATTCGTCAACCTTTATAGGCTCTAATGGAGTCTATGATTTGCAAAAGAACCGCTTTTTTATTGGCGGGGATCTGCACAATAAAAATATTAAGGTACACCAGATAAGGACATAGCATGCATAACGAAAGAGAACACAGACACAGGCGTCTTCTTAACACAGCACGCACGTGCCTTATGTTCGCTTTATTTACATTTGCTATCGGGAACCAAGGTAGTGCGCAGGCTCAGGAAGTCAAGGATGTGCCTGCAGAAATTAATCTGGTTATCAAAGCCAGCACCTCATATATGGGTCAGTACCCTGCTCTTTTGGGCACAAGTGAAAAAAATGACAGTAATATCGAGCCTTTTACGAAGTGGACGGCGATGTTTGATCGTTTCGAGCGCGAGATTAATAGCGGCTCGGCACAAAAAATGGTGCAGGACTGGCATAGAAGCTTGCGTCCTTATAAAGGTCTTTCGATCAAGGCGATGGCTGATGGCGTGAATGATTTAATGAATCAAAAGCCCTATATTGTTGATCAGCGTAATTGGGGCAAAAGCGATTATTGGGCAACGCCTGTCGAGTTTATGGCACGTGGCGGTGATTGTGAGGATTTTGCAATTGCTAAATATACGGCTATGCGGGCGCTGGGTGTGCCGGAAAATCGCCTGCGTTTGGCGATTGTTCAGGACACCTTGAAGAATATTCCACACGCTGTTTTGGTTGTGTACACCGAAGAGGGCCCTTATATCCTTGATAACCAGATCAAAACGCTTGTCGATGCCAGCTATGCAGGGCGCTACCGCCCGATCTACTCCATCAACCGTACGGCCTGGTGGTTGCATAGTGAGCCTGAAGCACGTCTGGCGATGGCGCGTTAGTTTGAAAAGGCCTAAGTGTTATGGGTTATCTTCGCACGATATTTAATACGCATTACAATGGTCTTCCTTTAGATCAGCAAGATGTTTTGGAGATTGCGTCAGGTCATTATAAAGATCATTCGGATGATCCTGTGCTGTCTCGATTCGGTCTGCCAGATACACGGCCAGAAGGCTATGATGATCGGGCAATTAATTTTCAGTATATTTTGAAAACAGGTCAAATTCCCCAGGTTTCTTATTCAGATGGCCTTCCGTATTTTGAAGACGACAATTTACCTTATTTGCCGGTTTACGAAAGGCAAGAATGGGGTAGCCAATATATTGACTGGAGTTCGGATGATGCCTTTACGCAAGCACTAGAATCCATAAAATCTTCGGTGTTTCGGCGTGTAGAGTCTTCCGGAGAGTTATACGGCTTACTGACCTCTGATCATTGGAATAAAGATGACCGTATTGAGTGGGAACGTGAGGTTGCTTATATCGTCTCGGAAGAAGTTGATAAGATAACGGGGCTTGATCGTTATCGTGTTGCCGCGCCTGAACTGAAGTATGATCAGGCGGAGCGACGGGCAACGCGTTTAAATGATATTTCTGCCGACATTGAAAATGATACGACCGATTATGAAGTTGATTGTGAGACATTTTCTATTGTGAAGGGTCTTATATTGCAGCAGGTTGATAATTATTATTTGCCTCCAAAAGCATCGGAAGGTGATTATAAGGCTGTTACAAATTATTTTTATGTTTCGGGCGTTGTGAGTGTAAATCGTCAAAGCTCATTTGGCGGACATGCTTATATTCTTTCGCCGGTAACGCTTGGGGTTATTGAAGCAACGATAGATCCCTCAGAGGAAGGTCTTGAAGGACCCTATTTTGAGAATGTAAATCCCCCCGATTACAGTTTCGAAGATTTTATTCGTGGCGAGCCTGCTATGTATGAGGATGGTAGTGTGTACGGTGCTGGTCATTTAACAAAAGGAGATTTGGCACAAATTCGCGTGGCACAGGGACAACTTGATACAGATAAAATTTATACTTCTATAAATCCTTTGATGGATTGGGTGGACAAGACGGGAAATATTTTGGAAGCAGGTGATATTCCAATGGAAATTCATCAGTTGAGGGCATTGAAGGCTGATATTATTGCACTTGAGAGCCAAAATGGCGGACAATCTATGAAAGCGTCAAGTTCACTGCTTAAGCCTGATAATAATCCTTATGAGCAGTATAATCAGTTTGTTGATTTGATTGTTGAAACTGGTCATATTTATAATATATTGGATTTTATAGAGAAACATTCTCTCGTGTCTTCTTCGTCCCCATCAGTGCAATCGGCGACCTCAGATAAGCCTACAAATTCTATTCCGTCTTTTGATTTCCTAAAAAACACACCTTAAAAAAGCTTGCATTTGCAGGCTCTTTTAATTATATTTACATATTATTAAATCAATAGAAGGAAGCCAATACATGACTAAACCTAATGAAACAGCATCAGCTTTTGCAGCATGGGATGCTGCGGCACATAAAACGGCAGCAGAGGGCGGCACTTTGGATGTGGCTGATCCTTTTGAGGTTGATAAGAAAATACCAATTTCTATTTCCCAGGGGATTGGTTTACCTGTTTGGGTTCCAGAAACAGATGAACAGGGCAATCCTACAGGAACATATCGTGAGCCCACGGAACGAGAAATGCTCATTCATGGTTTTGTTAACCCAAGTGAAGGATACAGGGCTGTTCGTGTTGTATTAAGAGATGAGCCTAAATTTCATTAAATTTGGCGTTTTAACGTAGCGCTTTTTCTAAGAATTCGGCCGTTCTTCCATTGGCCAGCGTTGCGGCTTCTTCGTTATAATGCATGCCGTTACCGCGGGCGAAGGCGTGATCTTGTCCGGCGTAACTATGGATTGTCACATGCGGGTGATCGCGTAGAGCCTCTTTAATTTTTTCCTGTGATTCACGTGAAACAAACTCGTCATTTTCGGCAATATGCAGCATTAGTGGCTTTGTAATATTTTTGGCTTGATCCAGCATGGTGTCAATCATTACGCCGTAATAGCCGACACTGGCGTCGATATCGCTGCAGGTGCTCATCATATAGGCGAGCTTTCCGCCCAGACAATATCCAATACAGCCAACCTTGCCGTTTGAAAGTTCGTGCACGCGCATAAAGCTGAGTACGGATTTAAGGTCTTCAATGCCTTCGGCGATATTGAATTCACCAAAAAGCTGAAAAGCGCGTTCGAGCTGTTCGGGCACACTATCAACCAGTTGAATGTTCGGTTCAATCCGCCAGAAAAGATCCGGACATACGGCGATATAGCCCTGTTCTGCCAGTGCATCGCATTTATCCCGCATTTCCTTGTTCACGCCGAAAATTTCCTGAATGAGGATTACAACAGGGGCTTTCCCGTCTTCTAGTCCCTTAGGTATAGCTATATAGGCGCTAAAGCCGCCGCCATCATGGGCAGGAATTTGGAGGGTATTGGTTACGGTCGTAGGCATGGCAGCTCCTTTTGCTAAGAGTTTAGCAAGAGTTCAGGTATGCTTCAATCCTTGTTTGGTAAAGGAGAAACATAGCTATGAAAGTCAAATTTGATATTGAATGTACACCTGAAGAAGCGCGTCAGTTCTTTGGCTTGCCGGATGTGGCAAAGTTACAAGAGCGTGCAATGGATGGGCTGGAGCAACAGTTGCGGGAAAACATCAAGGCGATGGATCCCGAGGCAATGATGAAAACATGGCTGCCCAATGCGATG
>JBFHFW010000107.1:0-5051 GCA_041583395.1 Alphaproteobacteria bacterium | reverse complement strand
GGCATTGCGTAAGTTCGAAGCATCAGAGCTGGTTGTAGCCACCCATAATGCAGGCAAAGCGCGGGAGATTGCCGAATTGCTGGCGGATTATAATGTGGAGCGTGTTTATACAGCCGGCGAGCTCGGTTTGGATGAGCCTGTCGAGGATGGTGCGAGTTTTGCCGAGAATGCGATCATCAAGGCGCGTGCGGCGGCGCTGGCTTCGGGGAAAATTGCGCTGGCGGATGATAGTGGTTTAGCTGTAGCGGCACTTAACGGGGATCCCGGGATTTATTCCGCGCGCTGGGGTGGTGAGGTTAAGGACTTTAATCTGGCGATGCGTAAGGTTCATGAGGCGTTGGGCGATGTGCAGGATCGTTCTGCTGCTTTTATCTGCGCATTATGTTTGGCATGGCCGGATGGTCATACGGAGGTCTTTGAAGGGCGCGTGGAGGGCGATATTACATGGCCGATGCGCGGCGATAAGGGCTTTGGTTATGACCCGATTTTTGTGCCCAAGGGGCACGTGCGTACATTCGCCGAGATGGAGGCGTCCGAAAAACACGCGATGAGCCACCGCGCAGATGCTTTTAAGCAGATGGTAGAAGCGGTTTTTTAAATCATGGTGCAAGATACTGCTCTTTATATTCACTGGCCGTTTTGTGCGGCGAAGTGCCCATATTGCGATTTTAATTCGCATGTGGTGGCCTCGATTAACCATGATCGCTGGCGTGCTGCTTATCAGCGGGCGATTGCTTATTATGCGATGATGCTGCCGGATCGGCGTATCGGTTCGATCTATTTCGGGGGCGGGACTCCGTCCTTGATGGAGCCGGAGACGGTGGCTTTGATTATTGATGAGGTGCAGCGCGCTTGGAAAATTTCTAATGATATCGAGATTACGCTGGAGGCTAATCCGACATCCGTGGAGATGGAGAAGTTCGAGGCTTTCCGTGGCGCGGGTGTGAATAGGGTTTCGCTGGGAGTGCAGGCGCTTAATGACAAGGATTTGGCATTTTTGGGGCGTAAGCATTCCGCCGATGAAGCAAAGCGTGCCATTGAAATTTCGCAAGCCATTTTTGATCGCACCAGCTTTGATCTGATCTATGCACGGCCTGAACAAACGCTGGCAGATTGGGAGAAAGAATTGCGTGAGGCGGCGTCTTTATCTGCAGGGCATTTATCGCTTTATCAGCTCACGATCGAGCGAAACACACCGTTTTATATGTCGCATGCGCGGGGTAATTTTACTATTCCGGAAGAGGGGCTTGCTGCTGACTTTTATGATCTTACGCAGGATGTTTTGGAAGGGCTGGGCTTGCCAGTTTATGAAGTTTCCAACCATGCGCGCGCAGGGGAAGAGAGCAAGCATAATCTGGCTTACTGGCATTATGGGGATTATATCGGCATTGGCCCCGGAGCGCATGGGCGTTTGAGCCTCAACGGTGGAGTAAAACATGCCACGCGCGATCATGCCGCGCCGGAGAAATGGCTGGAATGGGTGGAGGAAAAGGGCTGTGGCGCACATCCGTATGAGGCTTTGAGCGCGCAGGACAGCTTTATGGAGGCGCTGATGATGGGGCTGCGTTTACGGGACGGGGTTTCGCTGAATTGGCAGGGGCATTTGGATGAAAAAAAGCTGGATGTGCTTAAAAATGAAGGCTGGCTTCATTATGATGAGGCGCATTTACGATTGACTCGGCAGGGGCTATTGCGCTTAAACGCTATTGTGCCGTATATTATGGCGGATTAGGGAGAATTTTAGATCAATGAAAGATGCGGAATTAAAGCAGTTTAAACTGGATGATGAAGGGAAGTTTTTCTTTCAGAAAGATAAAACTAATCCTTTGCCGGGCGTGCAAGTGGGAACGCTTTCAAAGGGTGAGAATGCTTTGACGCCTGCGGTGACGGCACTGGATGCTGCCCAGCAAGGTGATGTTGAGATTGCCGTGCAACGCTATATTGCGGGTGCTCTGGAGACGCTTGTTGGTTTGAAGGATACAGAAGGGCTGAGCGCACCCGTTGCCGGTATTTGTGAGCGCCTCTATAATGCGCTGGGGATTTTGCCGCGTGAGGCTCTGCAGGATCTGATTGATCAACTTGATACGGATATGCGCGCCGAGTTACGGACGAAGAAAGTGCGCTTGGGGCCTGTTCTGGCATTTTTACCGGCGCTCAATAAACCTGCAGGCGTGCGTTTGCGCGGGCTTTTATGGGCGCTGGCGCATGATATGGCTTTGCCTGCATCTGTTCCCAATGATGGTGTTGTGTCTGTGGCCGTGGAAGAGGGCGCGAATAAGGATTTTTATCAGGCGATTGGTTACCCGCTTTATGGATCGCGCGCGGTGCGCATTGATATGCTCGACCGCGTGATTAACGCTGTTTACGACAGCGCGGATAAAGGCCAGTTCAAGGCACAGCATAAAATGGCCGAGTGGCTGGGGAGTTCTATTCCTGATCTCTACGCAGTGTTAGAGGCGATGGGGCATACAAAAATCCATGATCCGGCGGATGAAGAGAAGGTTGAAGCCGAGGCCGCGGAAGGTGCAGCTCAGGAAGAAAAGCCGAAAGAAGCTGAACCCGCTATGCCGGAGCTTGCAACATTCCGCCTGAAAAAAGGGAAAGCTTCAGCTGGTGGAACAAAAGCTCAAAAGCCGAAATACAAAAAACCCAAGCCCAAGAAAAAAGAGCATAAACCGCGCGAGCAACGTGTGATGTCCGCTACTGTTGAGGCAAACCCGGAGGATAATCCTTTTGCTGTGTTGGGGCAGTTAAAGAAATAAACAGCTAGCCTGCGTCTTTTAATTTGATCATGCGTCACTCGTCTCTACCGCAGTATGTCTGCGCTTACGCTCCTCGTTTCTATGATCAAAATAAAATACTTTAGCTATACTAGCCGTAGAGCTTATTCAAATCATACCAAAAGCGGATGCCGTTATCGAATTTCCAGCCTTTAAGCTCGGGATCGGTCATGAATTTATCAAAGAATATGTGGCTGTCCTTGGGGCTGATATAGCGGGATAAATTCTCGATATCGCCATGGAAAAGCTGTGCGCCGAGATTTTTATACAGGCGCAGCGCATTACAGTGTGCGCTTAATCCCACGATATGATCGGCCTTGTAATGCTCCAGCATATAGCGATTGGAAAATTCGGTTAATCCGCTGTTCAGGCCCTTGTTGCGGTAGGGCGCAGTTGTAAAAACCGAATGAGCCCGCACGGTGTTTTGCGCACCACAATGCTGTGCGAGTTCAATCATGCGTTCGTAATACATGTCATTATCATTGATGAAATTCATGCCAAGGCCGGCAATGACTTTATCTTTGTCAAATAAGACAAAGGATAAGGCGTGTGCATTGCGCTCACCGGCGAGTTCGGCCTCAAGATTAATATGCCAGTGCGTGTTGTAGTAGATGGAGCTATAAATCTCACGATATTGATCGGCCAGCGCTTCGTTGTTTTGGAAATGCTTTAAAGAGATGAGCTTGAGCTGATAGCCCTCTATCTCGCCAATATCTTCATAAATCTCTTCGGGGGTAGCTTGTAGAAACATGCAGTTATTCTAAAGCATGTTCAGGTTCTTTTCCAGTTCCAATAGCCATAGAAATTAAAGCCCATGACTACCAGGTTGGCAATGATTTGCGGCATGCTGCCGGTCATGGTGGCGTAAAATATCCAAGAGGCATTGCCGGTGGCAAAAATGATAAAGCCTATACTGTTTTTACGCGCCAGCAAAAACATACCGATAAATTGGCAGACCATGCCAATCCAGTCTGTTCCATAGAATTGCTGAAGGCTACTCAGAAGAAAATCTATCATCGGCCTTAAACCATATTCATGATATAGCCCAGCACCAAGACTTGCGGCACGGTGAGCAGGGGCAGGGCAAGAGCGATTTTCCAGCTTTTTGTGGCGTTTTGGATAACCATGATCTCGGTATAATCCGTGGAGACACCCGCCATCAGGAAGGTAAAGGCATTACCCGGTGCGGCTGCGCGGGTGAGGAGGTCGGAGGCTATGGGTGCCGAGCCTTCGGAGCAGACCTCGATAATCGTTGTGGCAATCAGTGTCATAAACAGGCCAAAGACAGTCGGGCCAAAGAATTGTGTAAAGATTTCCGTCGGGACAAAGGCACGGATGGCGCTGGCAATCACAAGGCCAAAGAGCAACCAGCGCAGTAGCATGATGGCTTCATGTTTGCCGCCTGTAAGGATCTCGATGAAAAAATGCGGGGTCAGCTTGAATCCTTTTAGACGTGCTTTGGCGTCGGCAATAATGTCAAAATTACCATCCATCTCAACGGCATTTGGATTTTCCGGCAGAAAGCCGCGTTTGGTGAGCGCCGCAAAGCCCATGCCTGCGATAACGGCGACAACAACGCTGGCGGCGATAAAGAGCAATGTCCATTTTAGTCCGATCAGCGCGATGAGGATAATGGTCAGGCTTAGCGAGTTCCACGGGCTGGCGATCAGGAAGGTTATGATTTGCGCAGAGCTGGCGCCGCGCTCGTAAAGCTTTGCGCCGACCATCAATATCCCATGAGAGCATAAATCAAGGAATAATCCGGCAATCGCTGCGCGTACAAGTCCGCCGAAGCTATCACCTTTGCCGAGCGCTGCGCGGAAATATTCCCGCGGAATTTTGTTCATAAAGCCGACAAAGATCAGGCCGATCAGCACGCCCCACCACATTTTCGAGGCAAATTCGATGATGGTGTGGGAAAAATGCGTTAGCGCCGGAATATTATGCGGCAGCGCAAAATCTGCCAGCAACGCGCCGATGATGATAATCAATGCGGAATGTAAGATCGGGTCAAAACGCTTTTTCTTTTTTGTCGGGCAACAACTGGACATGAATATGTTTTAGCATGCTACGTTTTAAACGGGTAGAGGCGATTTACATCATGGGTATAAATTCAGGTGCATTGGCTTCGGTTTCTTCAACGACATCCGAGTAGAGATCCAAAAAAAGAGCTCTGGATTTTTCTTTTTCTGCACTCATATCTGCAAAAATTTTAGGGTTCATTCCAATCAGAGGCATAGCTGCCCGGAAGAAATCTTCTTCATAAGCCGC
>JBFHFW010000106.1:0-5081 GCA_041583395.1 Alphaproteobacteria bacterium | reverse complement strand
AGCATCCTCTTTGGGGCACTCATCGGCTTTTTCCTACTCAAAGAAAAAATGGGCAAAAACCGTGTTGCTGCGTCACTCGTTATCATTGCGGGCATATTTACGATGAAAGTCTTGTAAGTACCGCGCATTCCATGGCCGCATGCCGCGCAACCCTTCAGAGGTTTCAACACGCACTCCCGCATCCGACACATAAAGTGCATGCGCACCATCATCCAGCCCGTCAAACTTATCCAGCAAGACAACTCGATCCAGATCACAAAGCTCCCAAGCCTTACGCACCGGATCAGCCACAATAACAGCGTCGCCCCAGGCACACTCGGCAGAGATATCCTCGGCATTGCCCATAAATGAAATCTTTTGCCCCTTCAGTTCCAAACGACAGGCATCCTCATCACAATGCATCGCGCCATCATCCCGCGCGGCCTCTTTCGGCCAGTAGCGAGAACTCCCCTCTTCATGGCCAAAATATGTTTCCCAATTCTCCAAAGCAAAACGGTTTTTCCGGCGTGATGAAATGTGCAAAGCGCCCTGCTCGTCCTGATAAAACATTGTTGCAAAATCCTGTGTGATCAGAATATCCGGCCTCTTGAACCCAATAAATGACACAGGCAGCGCCAATAAAAAGCACGCAGCAATCCATTTCCATCGCCCCTGCGCAATCATTATAAAAAGCGCTGCCCCGACAAATAAAAGCATCGTCAATGTCGGCACTGCAGGAATATACCAGACAGAATGCGGCAAGGATTCGACATAGTGTGCAATATCAAGTACCGCATGTATACCCCACTCCATCAGATAAAGTGGCACAAACTCACCACCAAAAGGCATCAGCAATAAAGCCAGAAACGCCATCGGCATAATCATCAAACTTGTCACCGGCACGGCAATTAAATTCGCCAGCAGACCGTAGACAGCCATCCGGTGAAAATGGTAAAGCGCAAAGGGCGCTGTCGCCAGCGTTGCAACAATACTGGTTACGCACACACCAAAAAAATACAGCCCCACCCGCCGCATTATACCGGGGCTACGATAGACACGCATCCAAAACCCGCGTGTTTTTTCATAGAAAAACACCAGCCCAGCCACCGCAGCAAAGGAGAGTTGAAAGCTCGCGCTCATAAGAGATTCAGGAAACAAAAGCAGGATAATAAACGCCGCAAAGGCCACCAGCCGCATAGAAATCGGCGAGCGATCCAGAATAATTGCCAGAAAAAACACGCCGCTCATCAAAACGGCGCGCTGCGTCGGCACGGTGGCACCCGCCAGAAGCATGTAGAAAAATGCCGCCACGAATGCTGCAACAGCCGCATATTTTTTAATCGGATACTTAAGCGCAAATGTTGGAATGACCGCCAAAGCCAGCCGCACCATAAAAAATACAAAGCCCGAGAACAACCCGACATGCAGCCCCGAGATCGCAAGTAAATGTGCAAGCCCCGCCGCGCGAAAGGCTTCCTGATCTCCCTCGGTAATGCCACCGCGATACCCTGTCAGCAAAGCCGTTGCGACACCCGCATAGCGTGGCTCCATAACCTGATTGATATTTCGGGAGATTTTTTGACGCAAACCTTCAATAACAGAACCCTGCCCCTGTGCAATGACCTCCGGCGCGCGGTAAATAAAGCCGACCGCGCCGATGCCCTTGAAATATAAATAACGCTGGAAATCAAATCCACCCGGAATAACAGGTGTTGATGGCGCGCTCAGCTTGACAAGCGCACGAATATGATCACCCACCCTATAAATATCATCTTCGCCGCCGCGATAGGTCACACGGGCTTTGCGGGGTATCTGTCCGGCAATAAATTTTTCTCCCGCCAGACCGGATAGTAAAAAGCGGATACCCTTCCCGCCAGCCAGATACTCGATTTCCTCGATCTGCGCTGTAATCTCGGTGGGGCCAATATCCTTTTGCAGGATCGGTGTGTAGACAAAAGCGGTACGCAGCTGCGCGGCGCCAAAGCCCGCCCCCACCAGCAGAAAAACCAGAAAAACCCGCGATTTCAGCGTAACCAACAACAAACATACTGCCAAAACACCACACAGCGTCCATGCAGCCGAAGGCTCCACAGGCAGTGAAAAATAAATACCTATGCCGATAGCCAGAAAAACCGGCGCCCATAAAAAGCTCTGTGCGTGCGACATCCTCTTGTCCAAATCAAAGAAGTAAGCTACACACAAAGGCAGAAAAAATCTAAAAGAAAATATAGAAGATCATGACTGTTGTTACACGCTTTCCTCCGTCCCCCACCGGCTTTATGCATATCGGCAATGCCCGCACTGCGCTGCTGAATTATCTGTTCGCCCGCAGACATGGTGGTAAATTCCTCTTCCGTATCGAAGACACCGACCGCAAACGCCATTCCGAAGAAGCTGTCGAGGCCATTATCAAAGGGCTTGAGTGGCTGGGTCTGGATTATGATGGTGAAATCGTCTCCCAATTCGCCAATCAGGAACGCCATGCCGAAGTCGCCAAGCAACTGGTCGCCGAAGGCAAAGCTTATTACTGCTATTGCTCGCCTGAAGAGCTGGAAGAAATGCGCGAAACTGCCCGCGCCGAAGGCAGACCCGTCTTTTATGACCGCAGATGGCGTGACCGTGACCCATCCGAGGCACCCAAAGACGTCAAGCCCGTGATCCGCATCAAAGCCCCGCTTGAAGGTGAGACAACGATTGATGATAAAGTCCAGGGCAAGGTGACTGTTAAAAACAAACAAATCGATGACTTCGTCCTGATGCGCTCCGACGGTACGCCCACTTATATGCTCAGCGTTGTCGTCGATGATCACGATATGGGCGTCACGCATATTATCCGCGGTGATGATCACCTTAATAATGCGTTTCGCCAGAAAATCATTTTTGATGCGATGGGCTGGGATGTGCCTGTTTATGCGCATACGCCGCTGATCCATGGGCCGGACGGCAAAAAATTCTCCAAACGCCATGGCGCGACAGCTGTGCATGAATATAGAGATATGGGGTATTTGCCCGAGGCTTTGCGTAATTACCTCCTGCGCCTTGGTTGGTCGCATGGCGATGACGAGATCATCCCCAACGAAAAAGCCATCGAATGGTTTAATCTGGAAGGACTCGGTAAATCTCCCGCATCTTTTGACTTCGCCAAGCTTGAAAGCCTCAATGCCCATTATATCAATCAAATGGATATTAATGAGCTGATTACATTGGCCGAGCCTTTCTACGGCATTCCTGTCGGCGATCAAGCACGCAAATGGATTGCCGCACACGGAGACGAGCTGAAATCCCGAGCGAAAACACTGCTTCAATTCGCAGAAGATTCAAAGTTCTACGCCAAAGTCGCACCCTTTGCCTTTGATGAAAAAGCAATAGAGCTGATCGCGGATAAAGAGATTTTGCAAGCACTTGAAGACAAACTTTCCGCACTGGATAAATTCAGCGCCGAAACTATTCAACACGCCTGCAAGGAGGTTGCAGACACACACCGCGAAGGCAAACTTGGAAAGGTTGCCATGCCGCTACGCGCAGCCCTGACCGGGACAACGGTTTCCCCCTCCATTTTCGAGGCTGCCGCCATCATGGGGCGAGAAGAAATACAAAAGCGCCTTGAAGCTGCGCTAGCCCATTGAGGAAACGCCTGAGTTACGGTATTATCTCTTAAAAATAAACGTCAAAACAAGGAATTACGGATCATGAGCGACAACAGCTTTACACTCACCAATAACGCAACGGGACAAAGCATTGAACTCCCCGTAAGATCCGGCACATGTGGCCCCGACGTTATTGATATCCGCACACTTTATGCCGAAACCGGTCACTTCACCTTTGACCCCAGCTTCACCGCCACGGGTAGCTGCAAATCACGCCTGACTTATATTGATGGCGAGCAAGGCATCCTGATGCATCGCGGTTACACGATCGAAGATCTCGCCGAACATAGCGACTTCCTCGAGGTTGCACATCTTCTTCTTTATGGCGACCTACCAAACAAAAAAGAAAAAGAATGGTTTGAAAACACCATAACACGCCACACAATGGTGCATGAACAAGTCCACTATTTCTTCCGCGGTTTCCGCCGTGATGCACATCCTATGGCAATTATGTGCGGAACTGTTGGTGGTTTATCGGCCTTTTATCATGACTCCCTTGATATCTGGGACCCCGATCAACGCGAACTTTCTGCACACCGCCTGATTGCCAAAATGTCTACGCTATCAGCCATGACCTATAAATACTCGATTGGCCAGCCCTTTGTTTACCCACGCAATGATCTGAATTTTTCCGAAAACTTCTTACATATGTGTTTCAGCGTTCCTGCCGAAGAATATAAGGTCAGCCCTGTGCTGGCCAACGCCATGGACAAAATATTTTTGCTCCATGCCGATCATGAGCAAAATGCTTCGACATCGACAGTCCGCCTTGCTGGTTCTTCACAAGCCAATCCTTTTGCATGTATTGCCGCGGGCATTGCCTCCCTTTGGGGACCAAGCCACGGCGGCGCAAATCAAGCGGTATTGGAGATGCTTGATGAAATCGGCAGCGTCGATAATGTCCCCGAATTCATTGCGCGTGCTAAAGACAAAGATGACCCATTCCGCCTGATGGGATTCGGGCACCGCGTCTATAAAAACATGGACCCACGCGCAGGTGTACTCAAAAAGGCAGCACATGACGTACTGGAAGATCTCGGCGTTCACAATGACCCACAGCTCAAACTTGCTATGGAACTAGAGCGCATTGCACTCGAAGACCCCTACTTCATTGACCGCAAACTCTTCCCGAATGTCGATTTCTATTCCGGCATTATCCTCAAAGCCATGGGCTTCCCGAGCTCTATGTTCACGGTGATCTTTGCCCTCGCAAGAACAGTTGGCTGGGTTGCGCAATGGAAAGAGATGATGGAAGAGCCAGCCTTACGCATTGGCCGCCCACGCCAGCTTTACACCGGTCCGGCACAGCGTCCATTTGTGCCACTAAAAGACAGGAAGTAGAATTTCTGCACCTGAAAGACAAAAGCCTGCTTGCAAGATATGAAGTGATCTGCTAAATATCCGCCTGACCTCATTTACGGAGCGGCCGTGGCGGAATTGGTAGACGCGCAGCGT
>JBFHFW010000105.1:0-5103 GCA_041583395.1 Alphaproteobacteria bacterium | reverse complement strand
CCAGCAAAATCGATTTATCTTTTAACATCATAAGCACTTTATAAAAGAAAAACCCTGCTAATGAAAGCAGGGTTTAAAGGGAGGTATGATAACTTTTAAATATTAGTGGCTTGCACCAATTGCGCTTTCAACAGCTTCAGCTGCAGCTTCACTAACCGCAGGTGCAACAGAATCTTCGGCACCAGCAGCAGGTGTAATGGCTTGCAACGCATCTGTAATTTCAGCTTCAGAAGCCATATCTGTGCCTGAAGATGCATCTTCAGCAGTCGCCTTTAAATCTTTAATCGCTGAAACTTCCTCTTCGCTCATATCTGTTTCGATCACAGCCTCAATGTTCAGTTCTTGAGCTGAAGAGACCTCAGCGGCTGCTTCTTGAATGGTTTCGGCAAGCGTACCGGAAAGTACAGCAGAAATATTTGCGGCCTCTGCAGATGAATTCTCTGCAGCGACTTCACCGGCGGCTGGTTCGATAGCAGAAAAGCCAGTTTGGCCTGTCATATTGCTGTAGATTGAAAAAATGGCGATCAAGCCAGCTGCGAGAACTGTACCTGAATAAAAAATAGACTTAGTGAAATTGCCCATATAAAGCGGTTCCTTCTAAAATAGTTGAGTGTTCAAATGTTCTTTGAATGGGCGGGATAATACTTGCTAAAGATACACTTTGTCAAACTTTGTTAAAAAACTAATATAAGCCAAATGCTTAGCAACTATGCACAAGGCTTAAACCCGCGGTGAATGGCAACGATTCCGCCTGTCAGATTTGTATAATCCGCTTTTTCTATGCCTGCTTCTGCCATGCGCGCGCAGAGCTCCTCTTGTTTGGGCATTTTTCGGATGCTTTCAACGAGATATTGGTAGCTCTCCTCGTCTTTCGCCACAAGTTTCCCGATTTTGGGGATGATGTTAAAGGAGTGGAAGTCATAGGCGCGCGCAAATAACGGGTTTTTGACATGACTGAATTCCAGACAAAAGAAGCGCCCGCCGGGTTTGAGAACGCGTACGGCTTCTTTGAGGGCTGTATCAATATGGGTGACATTGCGTAAGCCAAAAGCAATCGTATAGACATCAAAATGATTGTCAGGGAAGGGCAAACTCTCGGCATTGCCGGTTATCCATTCAAATTCATTGACCCAGCCGCGATCAATTGCGCGGTCTCGTCCAACGCGTAGCATTTCTTCGTTGAGATCACACACTGTGATCTCGGCATCATCACCGACTTTGCGTTTAATCCGGAAGGCAATATCGCCTGTGCCACCCGCAACATCCAAAAAACGCTGTCCGGCTTTGGGGCGGATCATACGGATAAGGCGGTCTTTCCAGAGGCGGTGCACGCCACCGCTCATGAAGTCATTCATGATGTCGTAATTATCGGCTACCGAGTCAAAAACACCGATGACCTTGCCGGTTTTTTCCTCCGGCGTAACATGCTGGGTGCCGAACCACTCTTTTTCAGGATTTTGTTCTGTCATGGGTTTTGTATAAAGCATAGCTGGTGTCTGATAAACATAAATTTTTCTCTTTTAAAAACCGCGTGAATTATGCGGGCGTATCCGTTATAACCATCCCATGAACTTGGCCAAAGCAATGGCAACGGTGGCGGGTCTTACGGGGCTCTCACGGGTTGCGGGATTTATTCGGGATATTTTAACTGCCGCTATTTTAGGGGCGGGGTCGATTGGTGATGCGTTTTTTGTGGCGCTCAAGCTCCCTAACTTTTTCCGGCGCGTAACGGCAGAGGGCGCATTTTCTGTGTCTTTTGTGCCGCTTTACGCGGAAACGCTGGAAAAAGAGGGGCGCGAGGATGCTGATAACTTTGCTTCCAATGCCTTTATGGTGATGCTCTCGATTTTGAGCGTTTTTACGATCCTCGCCCTTTGGGGGATGCCCTATATTATTTATGCCGTCGCACCCGGTTTTATTGGTGATCCGCTGCGCTATGATCTGGCAGTCGAGCTCAGCCGCGTTACATTTCCCTATCTTTTGTTGATGTCATTAACGGCTTTACTGGGCGGGGTTCTCAATGCGCTCGGGCGCTTTGCACCCTTTGCTTTTGCGCCGGTGATTTTTAATCTGTGCCTGATTGCCGCACTCTTACTGGCAGGGCATTTTGAAAATGCCGCCTATGCGCTTGCATGGGGGATTGTGGCGGCGGGCGTGTTACAGCTTGGTTGGCTCTATCTCTGTGCTAAGCGTGCAGGTGTACGTATCGCATTTGCAAAACCACGTATGAGCGTACGCGTCAAAAAAGTTTTCAAGCTTATGGGGCCGGGGGTGATCGGGGCAGGGGTGATGCATATCAACCTATTCGCCGATTTGATTATTGCCTCTTTCCTGACAACGGGTTCGATTTCCTACCTTTATTATGCGGATCGCTTGAACCAGCTACCGCTCGGCGTGATTGGCATTGCGGTCGGAACGGCATTGCTGCCGATGCTGTCCAAGGCTGTAGCAGCCAACAAAACAGAGGAAGCCAACGGACTGTTTAACCGCGCTTTGGAATATTGCTTCCTGCTCGGTTTGCCTGCTTCCATCGCTCTGGCTGTTTTTGCGCAGCCGCTTATTAAGGGCTTGTTCGAGCGCGGGGCTTTTGAAAGTGCGGATACGGCAATCACCAGCTTTGTTTTGATGGGCTATACGCTTGGCTTGGTGGCTTATATCGCGATTAAGGTGTTTTCCACCGTGCATTGGGCGCATCAAGACACGAAAACGCCGGTTAAAATAGCGGTAATTGCCACGCTCTTTAATATTGCGCTGAGCTTGATTTTAATCCAGTTCATTGGCGTGATGGGCATTGCGGTGGCAACAGGGCTGGCGGGATGGTTGCAATTTATCTTACATCTCAAAGCGCTGAAGGCAAAAGAGGGCTTTTTCTTTGATGCGCGGTTTAAGCGGGCATTTGTAAAGATATTGGCCTCATCTCTTGTGATGGCGGCTGTGACTTATGGCGCATATAGCTTTGTTGATTTCGGTGCGATATTGAGCGTTGCTTTCATTGTCGTGCTCGGTGGGGGGATTTATGGATTGTGCGCCGTGGCATTAGGGCTTATAAAACCCTCTGATATTTTAAAACTGAGGAAAGCCTAAATCATGAGCAAGCGTATTTTATCTTGTATGCAACCCACTTCCCACCTTCATTTGGGGAATTATTTGGGTGCGCTCAAAAATTGGGTGGATCTGCAGGATGAGGGCGCGGAGTGTCTTTATGGTGTGGTGGATTTGCACGCGATTACAATGCCTTATGATGCGGGCGCATTGGCACAAGCCACCCGCGAGATTGCGGCGGCCTATATCGCGGGCGGGATTGATCCTAATAAATCAACGCTCTTTGTGCAATCTTGTGTGCCTGCGCATTCCGAGCTGATGTGGTTGCTCGCCACGATGAGCCAGATGGGTAAGCTCGAGCGCATGACCCAGTTCAAGGATAAAGCAGGCAAGAATAAAGAGCGCGTTGGGCTTGGGCTATTTTCCTATCCTGTGCTAATGGCGGCGGATATCCTGATTTATAATGCGACGCATGTTCCCGTTGGCGATGATCAAAAGCAGCATCTCGAGCTAGCGCGCGAAATTGCCAGCACCTTTAACACGCGCTATGGCGTTGAGCATTTTGTTCAGCCCGAGCCTTATATTATGGGCGCAGCCACCCGTGTGATGAGTTTGCGGGATGGTACCAGCAAGATGAGTAAATCCGATGATAGCGATATGAGCCGTATTAATCTGACCGATGATGCGGATATGATTGCCAAGAAGATCAAAAAAGCCAAAATGGATATGGAGCCAGCTTTGCCTGCGAATGAAGGTGAGTTCGAAGGACGGCCTGAGGTTAAGAACCTCTATACGCTTTATGCGGCACTTGCTGGCATTTCAATGGATGAGGTCTTTAAAGAGTTCGGCGGACGAGAGGAAGCCAATGGTGCGTTCAAAGCAGCGCTGACCGATATTGCTGTTGATCATCTCGCGCCCATTACAAAACGCATGAGTGAGTTGATGGCTAATCCCGATGAAATCGATACCATTTTGGCGCGCGGCAATGAGAAGGCCAATACGCTCGCCAACGAAACCCTCGCCAAAACTCGTAAGATCATGGGTTTTTGGGGGTAGAAAAACCTCGACAACAGCAATAAATTGACATAACACAAATCCTTTAGTGCTATGGCTCCACTCAATAAAGCCGAAATCTTGAAATGAGGGAGACAGCGGTGACTATTTTAATGCAATCAAATCTAATCTCTTTATTTCAAGAAATTAGCCAGCCCGGTACGATCCCAAAACCTCAAACGAACAATGGCCTCGATCAATTAACGTTTATGCAAGCAGAGATGATATGACCGGTCTTCTCCGCGCCCAACAAAGGATCATGCAAACGCAGCAAGATGTAGAGCAATTTTTTCAGAGCTTTAACCAAAAAAGGGCAGAAAAAGGCAATAATATCATTCCCCTCGGCGCAGCCGAATGGCTTAAAGAAAGGGAAATGTATATCTATGAATCCAGAGGGTTTTTAGAAGAAATGAAGATGATTGAAGAGCTGGAAAATATATTTAAAGCGGCTCAAGATCTGTCCCTTAAGCTTTTGCCACAAAACTCTCCAAATTTTATTAAATTTATAAACTTAGCCAGCACAGAAAGTGCAAATACTTTTACAACCAAAGAAATTTATAAGCGTGCAATAAGAACCGCATCAAGAATAATGAAAGATCTTGATTTTGAAACAGAAGAAATCGCCTTTGCTAGAAAAATGGGGGCAAGGCTTTGTATGCAAGCTGCACAGCGATTAAACTATGAATATGAATCCATGGACAAAGAAAAGCAAAATCTGCATTGGGGTGAAAAACTGAAAGCCACAAACGAGGTTCACAATCTACCGATCTCCCAAAAAGGAAAAGTCTATAAATACAGGGGTTTTGAATGGAGTTTAGGGGAACGATTAAAAGACGATGACTTACTAAAACACCCCCTTCCTTATAGTTCTCTTCTGAGCTTAGTAGAACATAAAAAAGAGGCGCTTGTTCATGCATTTGTTTTTGACATGAAAGGACTAGAAGTTAAAGAAAGCCGAGAAATACAAGAGCTGCGTGATGACATGGCCGAAAGGTTTGGCGATGATTG
>JBFHFW010000104.1:0-5110 GCA_041583395.1 Alphaproteobacteria bacterium | reverse complement strand
CTTATAGAGACGAGCTAGACGAGATTCCTGCAAAACCTACAGAACCATTTCCCTTCGTAGGCTAGAGATAAGTGGCATATCAGCCGCTGGCATGGGGTAGTCGTAGAGCTCATTAGGCATGACCCATTTCAGAGCGATATGCTCTTTGGCGGCAACATTGCCTTTCCAGACACGGCAGGCAAAAAGTGGCATCACGAGGTGAAAGCTCTCATAGCTGTGAGATGCAAAACCAATCGGGAAGAAACAACAAGGGCGAGTTTCGATACCGAGTTCTTCTTCCAGCTCGCGCATCAGAGCAAATTCCGGTGTCTCGCCCTGCTCGACTTTACCACCCGGGAATTCCCACAGACCCGCCATTGCTTTGCCCTCGGGACGCTGAGCGATTAAAATACGCCCATCACGATCAATCAAAGCGGCAGCAGCCACAAACACAACGGGGATATCGGGAGCTGCAGGTTTAGGCAGTTCCAGAGCTTCAGCACAATTCATATTTTTACCCTCCTCATAAAAAAGGCCGCCAGATCAAATCTTTGCGGCCTTCTTTCAATTTACAATACTCAAGCTATTGCGCATCGCCTGCAGCAGGCTCAACCGCATTACCATTGACGTCAAAACGCTCGACAGATAGCTCTTTTTGCCATTCATTCATAATCTCACCAATGGCAACCTGACCAAGGCGCGCCTTAAGCTCAGGGGTTGCAATCTCAAGAGAAACAGGCTGACGCTTGCGTTTATCCTCGACTTTGATGACATGGTAGCCGAACTCGGTTTTAACCGGTTTTTCGATTAATGTTCCTGGCTCTGCACCAAAAACGGCATCACCAAATGCAGCTACAACATCGCTTTGAAGGAAGTACCCTAAATCACCACCTCTGGCAGATGATTGATCCTTGGATTTCTCCGCGGCCAGCGCTGCGAAATCAGCGCCTTCTTTGAGAGATTTAATAATAGCCTTGGCTTCTGCTTCATCATCAACAAGGATATGCGCTGCTTTGGCTTCTTGTACATCAGGGAAGTTGGCAACATAGGCATCATAAGCCTCTTTCACACGCTCATCTGTAACCTTGGACTCGACCGTTTTTTGCAAGTAAACATTGCGAACTATCTCCTCTTTAGCGAGGTCAAGCTGACGTTTCACCTCGGGGTCACTGTCAAGCTTAGCGCCTTTAGCCTTCAGCGCCAGCATGCTCAGATTAATAACCTGTTCTTGCGCCAATGGGAAAAGTTGTTCCAAAGGAAGTTGACGTGTTTGTGGTGGCAAGTTTTGCATGTAAGACACAACATCTGCACGCAGGATATCCTGACCGCCAACTTTCGCAACAACCGGATTGCCTGGCTTCACCTCTAATGCGGGTGTTTCTTGTGCCGTTTGTGCGGGAACAGAAACAGGCTCGGATTGAGCAACTTGTTCTGACGCTGTACCGACCTTTTTCTCGCCAGCCATTTGCCCCGACAAATATGCCAGCGCGCCAACGGCAACGACAACAAGCGCAACGAGCACAATAATAACAGCATTACCGGATTGCTGAGTTTGATTTTCTTTTGATTTGGACATGTTTAATATGCCTCCTTAAAAACATTTCAACGATTGATTTTTTAAATCACAACCGACCCTAAATAATCCATCTCCTCTTTTCAACCATCTCTTGGTGTTGATGAGTATCTTTTCCCCTTATATGAAGCATTGACGAAGCTTCCCATGATGCTTATACCGGATACAAGCTATCCTGACATATATGAGATAAAACCAGTGCTAAACTTCATTACAAAACTCCTCGGATCATCAAACGAACGTGCGCTCAAGGCTTATTACAAGCATGTCGAGCCCATTAATGCGCTTGAGGCAACTTATGAGGCCATGAGCGATACGGAGCTCAAGGGCATGACGGATCAGTTCCGCAAGCGCCTATCGGCTGGTGAAACGCTGGAAGATATTAAAAATGAAGCTTTTGCCGTTGTCCGTGAAGCGGCCAAACGCACATTGGGGCTACGCCATTATGATGTGCAGCTCATCGGCGGGCTTGTTTTGCACGACCATAAAATTGCCGAAATGAAAACGGGTGAAGGTAAGACCATGGTGGCCACTTTGGCTGTCTACCTGAATGCCATTGAAGGCAAAGGCGCGCATGTTGTGACGGTCAATGACTACCTCGCCCAACGTGACGCCGAATGGATGCGCCCGATTTATGAATTCCTTGGCCTGAGTGTTGGCTGCATCATCAATAATATGGGTGATGAAGAGCGCCGCGCAGCCTATGCCTGCGATATCACCTACGGTACAAATAACGAATTTGGTTTTGATTATCTGCGCGACAATATGAAGTTCAGCCTTGATCAGATGGTACAGCGTGACTTTAACTTTGCCATCGTCGATGAGGTCGATTCTATTTTGATC
This sequence comes from Alphaproteobacteria bacterium, assembly GCA_041583395.1. Taxonomy (GTDB): domain Bacteria; phylum Pseudomonadota; class Alphaproteobacteria; order Micavibrionales; family Micavibrionaceae; genus UBA6929. The sequence continues at coordinate 2,715 of JBFHFW010000104.1, read as the reverse complement.
GATGAAGCGCGGACACCCCTGATTATCTCGGGGCCATCCGAGTCCGACACAACGCTTTATACAGCCGTTGATAAGATCATCCCTTCTTTGATTGAAGATGACTATGAAATGGATGAAAAGCATAAAACCATTGTCCTGACCGAAGACGGGCAAGAACATGTTGAGCAATTGTTGAAAAAAACAGGCTTACTGACCGAAGGCAATATGTACGATCCGCACAATATTGCGCTTGTCCATCATACCAATCAGGCCTTGCGGGCGCATAAGCTTTTCCACCTTGATAAGGATTATATCATTCAAGACGGACGCATTGTCCTGATTGACGAGTTCACAGGCCGTATGATGGAAGGCCGCCGCCTCTCTGAAGGCCTGCATCAAGCCATTGAAGCCAAAGAAGGCGTTGCGATCCAAAATGAGAATCAAACACTGGCCTCTATCACCTTCCAAAATTATTTCCGCCTTTACCCCAAACTTGCGGGTATGACAGGCACGGCAATGACAGAAATCGCCGAATTTCACGAGATCTACAAGCTCGGCGTTGTGGCTATTCCGACCAATGTTCCCGTCGCGCGGATTGATGAGGATGATAAGATCTACCGTTCACTGGCCGAGAAAAATATCGCGATTGTTAAACGCATCAAAGAATGCCAAGCACGCAAGCAACCTGTCTTGGTGGGTACCGTTTCTATCGAAAGCTCCGAAGATCTCTCTGCCGTTCTTAAGAGAGAGAAGATCGAACATAACGTCCTGAATGCGCGCCACCATGAAAAAGAAGCCTATATCGTTGCACAAGCCGGTCGTCCGGGCATGGTTACGATTGCCACGAATATGGCGGGGCGCGGTACGGATATTAAGCTGGGCGGTAACGTCGATATGCGCGCCGAACAAGAAATTGACGAGAGCTGGAGTGACGAGAAAAAAGAAAAAGCACTTGCCAAGATCAAAGAAGAAGTCGCACGCGACAAGAAAATTGTCGAAGAAGCCGGTGGCCTCTTTATCCTATGTACGGAGCGCCATGAATCCCGCCGCATTGATAACCAGCTTCGCGGTCGTGCAGGTCGTCAGGGCGATGCGGGTGGGTCAATCTTCTATCTCTCGGTTGAAGATGATCTGATGCGTATCTTTGCCGGTGACCGCATGGAGGCCTTACTCAACAACAAAAGCATTGGCCTGAAAGAAGGCGAGGCTTTGGAGCATCCGCTAATCTCTAAAATGCTGCAGCACGCTCAAGGCAAGGTCGAGGCTATGCATTTCGAAGTGCGGAAAAACCTGCTGAAATTCGATGATGTCATGAATGATCAGCGTAAGATCATCTATGAGCAACGCCGCGAGATTATGGATAGCGATAGCCTTGAAGATCTGGTCAAAGATATGCGCCATGATGTGATTGAAGACATGGTACGTGCAACAATTCCACCGGGCTCCTATGCCGAACAATGGGATACCGAAGCGCTGCAAACCGAAGCGCTGCGCTTGTTGGGTATTCAGTTCCCGATTGATGAATGGGCAAAGGAAGAAGGCATTGCCGATAGCGAAATCATTGATCGCCTAATCGAGGCCAGTGACAAAAATGTTGCCCTCAAGGCCACCAATGCAGGTGTAAAGAACTGGCGCTATATGGAGAAATCCTTGGTACTGCAAATCCTTGATCAGCACTGGAAAGAACATCTCTTGGCGCTTGATCATTTGCGCCAAGGCATTAACTTGCGCGCCTTTGGCCAAAAAGACCCGCTCAATGAATATAAGACCGAGGCGTTCGGTATGTTTGAAATGATGCTTGATGAGCTACGCGAGCGCATTACGCAAGTTATTTGCCGCGTTCAGGTTGATTCCAGACCCATGCAAGCCCCTTTGCAAGAAGAGCAGGAAATGCATGAGACGCGCAGAGACCCAGCCATGATGCAAGCCGGTGAGCGTGGTGCCAGCGTTGCCCCCTTCCCGCAAAAACGACAGCCCCAAAAGCAGGAATTCGATGCAAAAGACCCGACAACATGGGGACGCGTACAGCGCAATGCGCTTTGCCCCTGCGGATCGGGCAAAAAGTTCAAGCATTGCCATGGCTCTATCCAAAAGAAGGCTTAAAAAAGTTATTCAGGTAAAAATTCAGGTGCCATTCTCTGGTAAAGCGCTGCAGTTATAAGCGCATCACCAAGGGCACCATGATTTTTCTTACGTTCAGCAAATGCCTGACGCACCTCTTCGGATTCATGATGCGCAATATCATAATATTCTAGCATCGTATCAAGAGAATCTGGGCGCTTACCAATTTTTTCTGCAATCTCAGTCACTTGTTTTTTATATTTTCCGCTTGCAAGCTCGCCAGCCCATGGCTTCATATTCAACCATTGTTCATGCGGTATAATAGGTGCTGAAACACGTTCGAATTCACGATTAAGCGCATACTCATCGACAGATGAATCCAGCGCATGATCACCAAAATCAACATCACCAAAATTAGCATCATAACGCCAGCAGTGATGGAGAATCGTTGAGGCGCCAATAAAATCCTTTATTTCCTGCTGGTACGCGCTAAATGGTTTCTGTGCAGCCAGATACTCATCGCTCATACCATGTACTTTTTGGGCTGCTGGATGGCTCTTTCTTCCTTCGGGATTAATAAGCCATTCCTTTTGCTCTCCAACTTTAAAACCAGAGGCAACGTCACCAAAAAGCTCAATAACTCCTACAGAGATCACGCGATCTCCATTATGTATT
>JBFHFW010000103.1:0-5142 GCA_041583395.1 Alphaproteobacteria bacterium | reverse complement strand
GCTGGAGACTTCTTTTTCAAGCTCATTGGCTTCTTCTTCGGCGCGCAAATTCACGGGGCCGATTTGATCGCGATCGCGCACGAGTTGTTCTTTTTGGCTGCGCAGACTGTTGAGATTTGTTTTATCACTCTCCATATCCAGTGTGATGTGTTGCTGGAGGGCGCTTGGCTCCATTTCAAACTGCTCATGGATATTTTGCGCAAGGGTTTCTTGTTGCTCGACAATACCGGCCATGGTGGCTTGGGCAGCAGCGCGTGCTTCACGGGCTTCGCTGAGGACAGCTTCGGATTCGCGTAAGGCTTTATTGGTTTCGGCGAGCTCTGCCTCAACGACGGCAAGGGTTTCGGCTTTCTCATCGCGCGCTTTTTCAAGGTGGGATATTTTATTGAGCAGTTCTTCTTTCAGGCTGTCTGCACCATCGGGCTTTTGTTGGGCGCGGAGGTCTGCGAGGCGCTCTTCCAGATGGGTTTTGCGCTCTTCCAGTGCTTTGATGCGTTCGCGGGAGCGGATTTGGCGGTTATTGAGGTTTACGCGCTCATCGGCAATGGCGTGCAGGCGTGCCTTGCGGGAGTTTTGCTCCTGTACGTAGCGGTCAAAGACGCGCACGGCTTCTTGATGCGCTTCACGTGCCCCCAGCAATGATGCACGGATATTGGCTGTGTTTTCCTCTTTTTCCGCCGCACTTTCATCATCGTAGGCTTTAAGGCGGTCATTGTCCCAGCGCAGGACTTCTTCCAGTGTTTTTTGATCTTCTTCAGCCGCAGCAATCGCTTCTTGCAGGCGTAGCACTTCACTGTCATGGCGTGCACGGCTTTCGCGGATTTGGCCGAGCTCTGATGTTTGTTCGGAGAGCTCACGCTGTGTGTCTTTAAGCAGATTACGTAGCTCTGCGATCATATCTTCGCGCTCGGTCTGCGCGCTTAGAAGCGCTTCAAGTTGTGCATCACAATTTTGTGCATTTTCTTCAATTTCGGGCAGTTTACCGCGAAGTTCAGCCAGTTTATTTTTCTGTTCCAAATGCACGGCGTTACGGTCGGCGGCTTCGGCCTTCATACAAAATCCGTCCCAACGCCAATAGGTGCCCTCGGCGGAGACAAGGGATTGCCCAACAGCAAGGGCATCTACAAGCGCATTGCCCTTATCATCATCTTCAACAACCCCAATTTGAGAGAGTGCGAGTTCCAGCTCTTTAGGTGCATCAATATGGGGGAGAAGGGCGGTGACGCCATCAGGTAGCTTGGGCATGTCAGCCGGTTTTTTACGCGCACGCCACAGGCTCGGCGCATCTTCATCCACGGCGGCCAATAGGGCGTCACCTAGTGCGCGGGAAAGCGCTTTTTCAAAGCCTTTGTCGGCGGTGATTTGCTCAAGCGCAGGGTTATAATCGCTGACATCGCCTTCAAAGAAGCTCTCGAGCATGGCAATTTCAGCGCGAAACTCGGAGAGGCGGTTTTTGGCTTCGTTGACGTCATTGCGCTGTGTCAGAATAAAATCTTTAGAGGATGAATGTTCGGCTTGCGCGGATTCTATTTCCTCATCTAGTTTTTTAGCTTTATCTTCCAGTGCTTTGATTTGATTCTCTTTTTCAGAGATGATTTTAGTATCACTATCTTGTGTTAGCAGTTCCTTGAGTTCACCCTCGGCACGCGCTTTGCGTTCTGATATCACCGCAACGCGATCCTGATTTTGTTTAATTTGTTGCTCAAGCGCTTGTTTGCGCGCCCGCGATTCTGCAACGCTTTGCATGAGGGTCGTATATTGCTCGTCCAGCGTGGTGACTTTTGCTTCCAGCTCTTCTTTTGCGGCCTGCTTGGCTTCTAATGCGCCTTTCTCATCGCCTTGTTCGGCGATAATCGCTTCATGTTCGGCATTCAGGCGCTCGAGGATATCCATACATTCTTGTAAGGATTGCTGCTCGTGTGTTTCATCTGTTGTTGTCTGGGCAAGCTGTTCTTCTGTTTCCATCAGCATGAGCGCCTGACGCTCGGCTTCCTCTTCGATTTGCTGGAGGCGGATTTTGGCGGCTTGCAGGGCGGCTGCGGCTTTGGCTTCTTCGGCGCGGAGATCGGGAAGGTCTTGTGATTGGGTCACTTGGGTTTTGGTCAGCTGCGTCACCACAGCCAGCTTTTCAGCCACAATGCTTTCAGCTTGTTCAAAGGCGCGTTTGGTTTCCTGCGTGCGTTCGGCGAGCGCTTTCCATTCGAGATAGGCAATGGCGATTTCCATCTGGCGGATTTGGGCGCTGATATTACGGTAGCGTGCTGCTTGTCGAGCTTGGCGTTTCAGGGCATTCAGGCGGTTTTCCATTGAGCCAAAGACATCTTCGATACGGATTAGATTGTTATCGGCAGCGCGTAGTTTGAGTTCAGCCTCATGACGGCGGGCAAAAAGACCGGAAATCCCCGCAGAATCTTCAAGAACCAAACGACGATCCAGAGGTTTGGCATTGATAATCTCCGAAACCTTGCCCTGTGAGACCATTGCAGGCGAGTTCGCGCCCGTGACAGTATCGGCGAAGAGCATTTGCACATCACGCGCACGGACATTCTTGCCGTTAATTTTATAGTTTGAGCCGCGGTCACGCTCGATCTTGCGGATGATCTCAATATCATCGGAGTTATTATAGGCTGCAGGCGCCGTGCGTGTGCTATTATCCAGCAGCAGGGAAACTTCGGCAATATTACGCGCAGCGCGTTTGCTGGTGCCGTTAAAGATCACATCTTCCATGCCGCCGCCGCGCATGCGCTTGGCCGAGGTTTCCCCCATGACCCAGCGCAAGGCCTCGACGAGATTGGATTTTCCGCAGCCATTGGGTCCCACAACGCCGTTTAGACCGGTCGAGATTTCAAGCTCTGTCCGGTCAACGAAGGATTTAAATCCGTTTATGCGCAGTTTAGAAAATTGGATCATGGCTTATTGCGCAGGAGATACGGCCTCCTGAATTTTTGCATCGAAATCAGGGAACGGATAGGCACCGCTGATTGTGACTTTGTTGTTCACAACGAAAGATGGCGTGGACTGGATTTCCCATTGTTTGGAGGCGGCTTGTTGACGTGCCAATATCCCATCGCGCAGTTCCACATTATTGATGCAGGCGTTAAATGTCGCTTTGTCCATGCCGAACTCTTGTGCCTTGGCTTCCAGTTTTGCGAGATAGCCCTGATCATAAGCCCAATCATCCTGCGTGCCGAAAAGAACAGCCACAAAATCAAAAAACTTATCCTCCGGCAAGCAGCGCGCCACCATCGAGGCCTGTAGAGCAGGGGCGTTCAGCGGGAAGTCCGAGTAAACGAGATAAGCTTTACCCGTGTCGATATAAGCGGCTTTGAATGCGGCGAATGTATCGCGGTGGAAATGTCCGCAATGCCCGCAGGTCAGGGAGCTATGCTCACTGATTTTAATGTCGGCATTGATGCTATCGCCCAAGATGCGGTCTTTGAGGGCGGCTTGCACGTCAATCGTAGGGGAATTATTGCTCTTAACTTCATCACTCACTAAGGGAGCCGCGGGGATATCCGCAACAGTGGGTTTGTTGGAATTTTTCCAGTAATATGTTGCCCCGCCAATGAGCGCAATGCCCAATAGGAGTTGTAATAGGCCTGTTCTCAGCTTTGTGTCTGTTTTGGACATGAGAATCCTCTGTAAGTTTGCTATGAAAAATGTGATAGCAGTTAATGATGTCAGAATACAAGCATAAAATGCGCTTGCTTTACGTGCATAGTCAAGAGATTGTGCGGCTTTGCGGGTAGATATCCACACCCGGATCCAAATTAGTTCAAGACGATATTTACCACGTCATGTTCTTTGCTTTGCGCATCAAATCCATGGGAAAAGATATTAATGCGCTGTTCATCGACATTGTTTTTACCAAGAAATTTTTTGAGCTCTAATGCACGTGCCAGTGCAATATGCCGTGCGCCATTTTCACCATTAAACCCATGTTTTGATGAAAAGGCATGAATTTCAATGCGGGGGTCAGGATATTTCTTTAGATGAGGAATGGTTTCCTCGTACAGCTTTTCTTGCATGGTGTATGGAATTTGTGTTTCCCCCTTTTCAAAAGAAATTTGAATAAGGTCTGTATGCGGTGCTTTTGTTGCTGTTTTCTCTATTTTCTTGCCTTCAAGTGAGGCCAGAATATCATTTGCACTCAATACCTTAACGGTTAGCTCATCCAGTGGATTGCCTTCAACGGCGGGTGGAGGAACAGCAACGGCAGGAGGAGCCTGATAACGTGCTTGTTGGATGAAAGCCTTTGAGGCATGAAATGTCTGGGGGCGGCGTTTCGGGATTGGTGGCGTTGAGGTTTCTATCGCCGCAGGCTTGCTTTGGGGGGCAGGCGGTGGTGCGGGTGATAGCATAGGGTTAAGGTCACTGGCGCTAAATGTAAAAATCGAAGGATCGGGTGTTTCTTGAGCGCGTGCACCACTTGCAAAGCTTATGATTAAGATTGCAAATAACGCACTGCGCTTGATCATTGTGTCCTCTTATTCGGCAACAGCCTTTAATGCTTTTTGCATTGGTGCCAGCATAGGCTCTGTTGCGGCCAGAATATTACCGGTAACCAATGGATCGGCAGAATTTTTATCCAGATCACGGATATAGCCACCGGATTCTTTGACCAATAATATGCCCGCTGCAATATCCCAAGGCTTGAGATCGCGCTCCCAAAAGCCGTCGAATCGTCCGGCTGCAACATAGGCCAGATCAAGCGCGGCAGCTCCGTTGCGGCGTAGAACCGGACATAGGTTCAGTATGGCAGTATATTCGCGCAAAAAGCGCTCTTTCTTTTCTTTCGTAGGGCGTGGTGCGCCTGTTGAAATCACGCAAGCCAAGGGGTCTGTGCGCCCTGAAACCCGCAGACGACCGCGGCGAATAAATGCGCCTTTGCCTTTTTCTGCGGTGAACATTTCATCTTTAATCGGATCAAAGATGAGAGCATGTGTAATTTCGCCTTTTTCTTCGAGCGCAATAGAAATTGCCCAATGCGGCAGACCGTGCAGGAAGTTTGTCGTGCCATCCAGTGGATCAATGATAAAGCGGCTATCGACTTTGCCTTCAATGGTTTTGCTTTCTTCCATGACAAAGCCAAAATCGGGGCGGGCTTCTTTCAAGACAGAAAGAATATTTTGTTCGGCGCGG
>JBFHFW010000102.1:0-5274 GCA_041583395.1 Alphaproteobacteria bacterium | reverse complement strand
TATCGCCGTTGTGGTTGCTGGAAAGCGTATTCCGACCTTTATCGAGGGCTTTGAAAGCACTGGCGGTGAAAAACCCCTTATTCAGGTCGAAAGCTTCCGCGAGGCTGCCGTATGGCTGGATAATAACAAGAAAAAAGGGGATGTCATTCTTCTTGAAAACGACCTCCCCGATATGTATGAGCGTATTCCTAGGATGTAGAGCGGGCTAATACATAAAAAAAACACATTATATGACAAACGCACAAAGCAAGCACATAAACTCGCTACCACAATATGAAGACTTCATAGATAGTTTGGTTGCCTATATTGATATATTAGGGTTTGACCATAGGGTAAAAAACATAAGAAACTCAGTAGATTTTTTTGAAATTGGAAAACTTCTATTTGCTTGCAAAGTAAATGCTGATGCCTTTAATCAGGATGAGGGTATTTTTAAAAATTTTAAAATTACAGCTATCTCAGACTCAATAATTATAACGGTACCCTTTACGGATCCTATTTGCACAGTCGGCATGCTCACTCTACTGCATAAATTTCAATATGAATTATTAGCAACAGAGTTCCAAACTATTATTAGAGGATACATAAATCGAGGCCCTGTATATCACGCAAATGGTCTTTTATTCGGCGCTGGATATAGTAATGCTTACCATGGGGAGCAGAGCATTGGTGCTTACCCAAGAATTGTTTGCTCACCGCACATTGTCAGAGATGCTAGAAAAGCCATTGATGCACACCCTAATGCAGATAAAATGACCACAGCATTCGATTTTTTGCGTGAGGACAAGGATGGATATTATTATGTCGACTATCTAAAACCTATTGGAGGCCAGTTGGTACTTTCCAAAGATCAATTATCGACTGAAAGAAACGGTATAGAGAAGCTAATTGCTTCTAATATTGAAGAGCATAATATGAACGATAAGGTGCGTGCAAAATACAAATGGCTAGAAACATATTTTCATCAAACGTCTTCATACTACAGCTAATTCTACCTCATTTTCTTTCACCAATTCGCTTAATTTCCCAGCGTAGATCAATGTCGAGTTGTTCTTTCGCGCGGCGGATGAGTTCGTTGCCTAGATCTTCAAGATCTGCAGCCGTCGCGTTGCCCGTATTCACCATAAAGTTACAATGCATCGGCGACATTTGTGCACCGCCGATTTTAAGATCCCGTCCGCCGACTTTTTCAACCACCTGCCATGCACGCAGATCATCAGACGGATTAGCAAAAGTCGAGCCTCCAGTATTTTCACGGATAGGTTGGGTAGTGTTGCGTTTTTCTTTGATCTCGCGCAGCATCTCACGCACGACTTTTTCACTTGAAGCACTACCTTTGAATGTCGCTGCGGTAAATATTGTACCTTCGGGAACTTTCGTCGAACGATAGCTCATATGCATATCAGCAGGCTTAAACATGATCGCTTTTCCCTGACGATCAACTGCTTGGGCCTCAACCAAAACATCCCTAACCTCGACACCATAAGCCCCCGCATTCATTCTAAGTGCGCCACCGACCGTACCGGGAATGCCGGAGAGAAATTCCAGCCCGCCAATCCCTGCTTTTGCCGCGGCAGACGCCACAGAGCCGTTGAGTGCCCCAGCACCTGCTGTGATTGTGTTACCCTCTACGGTGATATCGGAAAATGCTTTGCCCAACTGGATCACCGCGCCGCGCACACCGCCATCACGCACAATTGTATTGGCCATGCCGCCCAGCACAATAAACGGCTCGCCTTCCGGCCATTGCTGTAGGAAGTCTGCTAAATCTTGCGCATCTACCGGATGAAAAAGAAGATCCGCGCTACCCCCACACCGGAACCAGCTATGAAGCCCTAGTGGTGCGTTTTCTTCTAAAGTGCCGCGCACATTCATGCCGCGCTCTCTTGTCGAACGGCAAATAGCTTTTCAAGCTGCGCGGGCAACTCATGCGCCCAGGCTGTGATATCTCCGGCGCCGAGGCAAATCACGTAATCGCCCTCTTGCGCCTGATCTGCGATGACAGCAGGAAGCTCTTCACGCGCGCTCAAAACCATCACATTGCGGTGACCATGCTCATGAATGCCTCGGGCAAGGCTATCCTTACATGCGCCCTCTATTGGTTGTTCGCCGGCTTCATAAACATCTGCCACAATAACTTTATCAGCATCGTTAAAGCAGGTGCAAAATTCCTCGAACAAATCCTGCAAGCGCGTATAGCGGTGCGGCTGCATCACGGCGATGACATTGCCGCCTGTTTCGCTTACGGCTGAACGCGCAGTCTTCAAGACAGTTTCAATCTCGACAGGGTGATGTGCGTAATCGTCAATCACTGTAATACCGTTTGCTTGGCCCGCGTGGGTAAAGCGACGCTTGACCCCGCTAAAGCTTTCCAGTGCTTTTTTGATTGTCGCTGCGGGGACGTTCATTTCCTGCGCAATGGCCAGAGCTGCAAGCGCATTTTGCACATTATGGCGCCCCAACATGGGCATAAAGATATCACGCAATGTAGTGCCTGTTTTGGCAAACGTTACATCAAAAGTTGAGCCCTCGGCATTGATGCGAATATTGCTCGCCCGTATATCGGCCTGCGGATTAAAGCCATAGGTGATAACTTTTCGGTCTTTGATTGTTGGAATAAGAGCCTGCACCTCGGGGTGATCCGTACATAAAACCGCATAGCCGTGAAAAGGCAAATTCTGGATAAACTGGCGATAAGCATCGCGCACCTTATCAAAGGAGCCATAATGATCCATATGCTCGGCGTCCATATTGGTCACCACAGCCACAGAAGCCGGCAAGCGTGTGAACGTGCCATCGCTTTCATCGGCCTCAACCACCATGAAGTCACTCTCGCCCAAGCGCACATTGGTGCCGTAAGCGTTTACAATCCCGCCATTAATGACCGTGGGGTCAAAGCCTGCAACCTCCAGCATTTGCCCGATCATGGACGTTGTTGTGGTCTTGCCGTGCGTCCCGCCGATGGCCACTGCTGTTTTAAGGCGCATCAGCTCGGCCAGCATTTCGGCACGGCGCACAATAGGAATACCCGCTGCGCGCGCGGCCATCAGCTCGACATTATCATCCTTAATCGCCGAGGAAATCACCACAGCCGCCGTATCCTTGATACTGGCCGCATCATGACCGATATTGATCTTGACCCCTTTTTCACGCAAACGCCGGACATTGCTGTTTTCTGCGGCATCAGATCCCTGAACGCTGTAGCCCAGCGAGACAAGGATTTCGGCAATACCGCTCATGCCGATCCCGCCGATCCCGACAAAATGAAGCATTCCGATATCTGTAGACATGACGCGCATTACTTATTCTTTCTTTATTACGCCGCTTTTTCTTGCTTATCCCAGCCACTCACCAAAGCGGTCACCAGATTACCCAGCTTTCGTGCCGCATCAGGGTTGGCGCAATCACGCGCTTTTTCTGCCGCACGGAACAGGGCTTCGGGATTTTGTAAAAATGTTTCAATACGGGCGAGCAAGGTTTTGGCTGTAAAGCTTTCCTCGGTCATCACCCATGCACCGCCATTATCAGCAACAGCATTCGCATTCATCTTTTGTTGTTGGTCTTTATGATGCGGATAAGGCACAAAAATCGCGGGACGTCCCGCTGTGGTCAGCTCTGCAACCGTGCTCGCGCCAGATCGCCCGATGACCAAATGCGTTGTTTCAAGCTCGCTTGCGACATCATCAATAAACTCCACACATTGTGCCTCGATCTCTGCCTCTTCATAGGCTTGTCGGGTGCGCGCAAGATCCTCGGGTCTGCATTGCTGGATAATGCTGAGGCGCGCGCGGTAATCGGATGAAAGCTCCGCCAAAGCAGCGGGCACCACATCGGAAAACACTTTCGCACCCAGCGATCCGCCCATAATCATAATGCGCAATTTTCCACCTTCCAGCACATGCGGATAGGGCTTCATAAACAAAGCCGCAATATCGGCTCGCACAGGGTTGCCTGTAACTACAGCGCGCAGGGTTTCAGCCTGATCCAGCCCTTGCACTTTGGGCATGGAAAGCGCAATACGCTCGGCCTTTGGTGCCAATAACGCATTGGCGCGGCCAATAATGGCATTTTGTTCATGGATAATCGTTGGAATGCGCAGCCTTTGCGCGGCATACACGGCCGGCACAGACGGATAGCCCCCAAAACCCACCACCATATCGGGTTTTTGCTTCAGCAGCATCTTCATCGCCCGTGCAATGCCTGCGCCTAGACATGCCAGACCTTTAACCTTGCCCGAAATCCCTGCCCCCAACGTGCCGGAGGGCAGCACATGCATTCTCATCCCTTGGAACATCGGTGCGTATTTTGCACCGCGCTGATCCGTAATAACCTCGACGCGATAACCACGGGACAGCAAATCGCGTCCCAAAGCCTGCGCAGGGGTCATGTGGCCGCCTGTTCCACCGCAGCTGAGGATAATGAATTTCTGTTTCTTTTTATGCACCATTACAGCCCGCCTCGTGAAATTCCCGTTTGTCTTTTACGCCTTGTCAGGGCAAGAACAGCTCCCATTGATAGCCCCATTGCCATTAATGAGGAACCTCCATAACTCATGAATGGTAAAGTCATACCCTTTGCAGGCAAAAGATTCAAGCTTGATCCCATATGGATCAACGCTTGCAGGCCAAACATTGTGAGCAATCCCCCAACCGCCAGCACAGGAAAAAGCTCTTTTCCTTCCATCACACGTCCGAAACCACGCAAAACGATAAAGCCAAATAGCGCGATAATCGCCAGCACAAATATAAGGCCAAGCTCCTCACCCGCAACCGAGAAGATAAAATCCGCATGCGCATCGGGGAGGCTAAGCTTGACGGTACCCTGCCCCGGCCCTGCACCCAAAAGACCGCCATGCTCAAAGGACTCAATGGATTTTTGCACTTGGTAATTGTCACCGCTTTCCGGATTTAAAAAGCGATCTACGCGGCTACGCACATGATCGAATGTGAAATACACGCCCGTCGCCCCGACAACAGCAGCGCCTCCCATTACAAAAACATAGCGCAGCGGCAGGCCGGCAATAAAAATTTGCGCAGCAAAAATGGCTGTCACCACAACGGTCATTCCGAAGTCCGGCTGCATCATCAGTAAAACGATGGTCAGGATATAGAGCCCCACAGCGATCAAATTACCGCGATGCAGGCCGCCGCGCTCCTTATGCAGCGCCATAAACCATGCGGCTGCCACGGCAAAAGCAGGCTTGATAAACTCACTGGGCTGGAGCGAAAATCCGGGCAAATGCAGCCATCGCTTCGCACCTTTAATCTCGATCCC